>JAYENG010000287.1:0-6022 GCA_034721975.1 Bacillota bacterium | reverse complement strand
TTGGTATTGACCTCGGAATAACTGATTTTGCAATTTTATCAACAGGCGAGAAGATTGCTAATCTTCATTTTTCAAAAAAGATGGCTCAACAGCTTGCCAGAGAGCAACGCAAACTTTCAAAGAGAGCCTTGTTGGCTAAAGAAAAAGGGATTCACCTTTCTGATGCTAAGAACTATCAAAAGCAAAAACTTAAAGTTGCCTTGTTTCACGAGAAAATTGCTAATCAAAGGACAGACTTTCTCCACAAACTAAGCACTGAAATTGTCAAAAATCACGACATCATCAGTGTTGAAAATCTGAATACCAGGGGTCTTATGAAAAACAGAAAACTTTCAAAAGCCATATCAGATGTTTCATGGAGTAAATTTGTCGAAATGCTCGAATACAAGGCCCAGTGGTATGGCAAAAAAGTTGTTAAAGTTAGCAGGTGGTACCCATCCAGTCAAACATGCTCTGAATGTGGCTATCGAGACGGAAAAAAATCTCTGGATATTCGAGAATGGGTTTGTCCAAATTGTGGAAGCATTCTTGATAGAGACATCAACGCTAGCATCAACATACAGGCTGAAGGACTTAGATTGTTATCAACTTAAATGCTTGTTTAGAACCGTCGGGACGACGGGGATAGCTTAGTAAAAAAAGAGAAACCGCTGATACCGAAGAAACTATTCTGTATCAAGTAAGCTCTGTTCCTAAGAATCTCGTGACTTCAGTCGTGAGAGGTTCAAACAATCTATAATCAGACGATAATAAACCTCACAAGCTGAGGTTGTTTTTTTGTTCAAATAAATATTCGGGATATGTATTAGAACAAGGGAAGATAATTGGAAAGGGTCATGAAAAGCGAATAAAACCTTCATCGTTTTTTAATGAAGGCTTTTAGATTAAGAGGAATCCCTCTTTTTTAATGTGTTGTAAATATTTCCGTTTTCTTTTTCAGCTTCACTTCTAATGAAGATTTCTGCACCGATTCCTATCAGCCATAATCCCAATCTTCTTATCCATGAATTAAAACCAAATAATGTCAGGATTTTAAAAGCTGATTTGAATGTATAAAAATGCTTTAACGAATGGATGAATTCTTCTTGCAGTTCCCAAGGAGACATTTTGTTAGGGATGAAAGTGACATTTGTCATATCGTAATAGGACCAATCTTGAACAATCATTCTATTTTCTTTTACATATTGTTCGTATATAGGCGTTCCGGGAAAAGGTGTCAAGATTGCAGGCTGAAGTTGATAAGCGTTGATGCTTTTAGCAAATTCAACACTTTTCCTGATATCTTCTTTACTGTCTGGATCTAATCCGAGAACTAAACTTGCAATCAATTTTATTTTATATTTGCTCAGTTTTTCTCCGCACAATTCAATATCTTTAATATCTTGGTTTTTATTGATAGAATCCAACGATTCTTGATTCAACGATTCGATGCCGATAAGCACTCTTCTTAGATGAGCATCGCTTAAAAGTTGAAGAAGTTCGTCATCTCTAGCCATATCTGTCCTTCCAAAAAAGAAGGATTCTTTAAAGATCAGTTTGTTAGAAATCATTTTTCTCAGTAATTCTTTTGACCTTTCTTTATTTGCAGTGAAGTTGTCATCTTCAAAATTCATATACTTGAAACCAGATTTTTTATAAATTTCCATCTCTTTTATAATACTGTCAACGCTTCTTTCCCTGTAGGGAAAGAACATCCTGGTAGTTGAACAAAAACTACAACTATATGGACAACCTCTAGTTGTCATGATGTTGGCGGCTTTGCATGGAGTTTTCAATAATGTATAATCGGGAATCGGTATTTCATCGAGATTCTCAATATATGCCGAATACACAATTTTTTCTGTAATATTTCCTTCGACAACATCCGTGATAACCATTTCTCCCTCGCCGACTATCACTTGATCAGCATGCTTCAAAGCTTCTTCGGGTAGAGCGCTGGCGTGGATACCTCCGATGATGACTCTTTTTCCTATTTTATTTCTAAACATGTCTGCAAGTTCATAGGCTCTTTTTGAAGATGAACTCATAGTGGATATTCCGATGACATCAGCATCGTAAAATGCTCTAAAATCTAAATTTTTATACAGTTCTTCATAGACTTCGACCTCGTGTCCTGCCGTTTTTAAAATGCTGCCGAGAATCAGCGGACCTGTTATTGAATTCGTATGCCCATAAGTGGAACCCCCTGCTCTATAAAGGAAATTTCGCCTTATATCACTTGCAGGAACTATAAATTTTATTATCATATAAACATCACCTTAAATATAGAAATTCGGTTTACTTCTAATATTGATTTTGCTTTTCAAATTGTGATCAATATATTTTTTACCCTATTTTGTAAATTGAAATCAAATGAGCACTAAAATATTAATGAATATAGATGTTCTCACTTTCTAGATGTAAATTTCTTTGGTAAGATGAAATAGAAGTTGTTTGTTGGATATATATAGAAAACTTAATAAAAGGGGAAGTTATGAATACAATTTTATATAAGATTAAAGATAAAATAGAAAATCACGTTAAAATTCTTTCTAAGATCATGAATGTCGATGTGGAAATTTCAGATGAGAATCTAGAAATTGTTGCAACGTCGTATTTAGATGATAAGAATAGAAGTATTGAGGGAAATGCTTATAAAAACGTTCTTGAAACAGGCGAATACGTAATTATCCCTAATCCGGGAAAACATTTCATATGTGAAAATTGTATAAACAAGGATAAATGCAATGAAATCTATGAGATGGGAATGCCTATCATGGTAAAAAATCAGGTCATAGGTGTCATTGGATTTGTTTGCCATGATGAAAAACAAAGAGAAAACATCGTGAATAATTTTTCTTTGCATTTTGAATTTTTAAAACAGATTTCTGAAATGATTGCTTCTGAAGCGCATGAAGAAATTGAAAAAACTTATCGAGTAAGCATGATAAATACTTTGATGAGCATTATTAACAAGGTCGATGAAGGTGTGCTTATTTTAAATGATAAAAATCAAGTTACACGTATGAATTCAATTGCAGAGAAAATGCTGGGGAAAACTTTTCATAAGGTGAATCTATTGGCTGCTGATATCAACAAGGTTGAATCGACTGTTGACGATAAAGAAGAATTCGAGATGTTTTTAGATAATAAAAAATATCAACTTTTAGGAAAATATTATGAGATGGAATCCGAAGAAGCGTTTAAGATATTTATTTTCATAGATATTTTCACTTATAAAAACAGCAGGCTTGTCTATACAAATGTAAAAGAGAATTTTGGGCTCGATAAAATTCTTGGAAAGAGCAAAGCAATCGTCAAGCTTAAAAATAAAGTTAAACGTATCCCATCAAGTTCTACGGTATTGATAACCGGAGAGAGTGGAACAGGAAAAGAAATGTTTGCTCGAGCCATTCATGAAATGGGGACGAGAAAAGACAAACCGTTTGTTGCGCTGAATTGTGCAGCTATTCCAGAGACTCTTCTAGAGAGTGAACTGTTCGGTTATGAAAAAGGAGCATTCACTGGAGCGGATATTAAAGGGAAAATTGGAAAGATTGAAATAGCTGATAAAGGAGTACTCTTTTTAGATGAAATAGGGGACATGCCGATCTATCTACAGGCTAAATTGCTCCGCGTGCTGGAAGAGAGAAGCGTTATGAAAATCGGATCTAACAGTTCTAAAGATATAGATATACAGGTAATCTCCGCGACGAATAAAGATCTTTATGAAATGGTGTCGACAGGAATGTTTAGAGAAGATTTGTTTTATAGATTAAATGTAATTCCTGTAGAGATACCTCCACTTAGAAAACGTAAAAATGATATCAAACTTCTATCGATGCAATTTGTTGAAAAATATTCTGAGTTGTTTGATAAAAAACTATACAAGATTGAGAATAAAGTCTGGGAATGCTTCGAAAGTTATAATTGGCCCGGCAATGTTAGAGAGCTGCAAAATGTTGTGGAATATCTCGTAAGCATGATGGGGGACGAAGGAGTAATCAAGGAAAGTCATTTGCCTTCCAAAATATTTAATTATAACGTGGAGAATGAAGATGAAGGTAATTTGAATCTTGAAAGTATTGAAAGAGGAATTGTTAAGGAAGCGATACTCCTTGCAAAAGAAAACAATAAAGGCAATCAATATATAGCGGACCAACTAGGAATAGGGATTGCCACTTTGTATAGGAAAATGAAAAAATACAAATTGTAGATAAAAAGGCTATCAAAATGATAATGCGCTATCATAATGATAGTCTTTTGCTATGTGGAGAATTCTGTAGTTGTTGCAAAAAATAATCGGAACCGACTATCAAAATGATAATAAGCTAAAATCAAGGTGTTTAAACTACTCGCTTTGAGATTGGCACGGAGTTTGCATTTTAATAAAGGTGTAAATAATTGTTGGAGGTAGGGAATGAAAATTATAAATGATAAGTATGAAGTAAAGGTGTTGTTGAACAATCCAAATAATGAAGTTAAAAACAAATATTTTGATGAGCAAAATTCAAAATCAGTAAGGGATTTTCATTCGAAGTTTAATGAATATAAACCGACTCCGTTGGTTTCGTTAGATGGATTGGCAAATAAAATGAATGTTTCGAAGATTCTAGTGAAAGATGAATCGAAAAGATTTGATCTCAATGCTTTCAAAGTGCTGGGTGGGGCATATGCAATAGCGAAACTTATATGTAAGGAATTAAGAATCGATATTGATGTTGTCGACTTTGAATACTTGAAATCAACCGAAGTCAAAGAGAAATTAGGTGATATCACATTTGTTACAGCTACGGACGGCAATCACGGTAGAGGAATTGCATGGGCGGCAAAAGAACTAAGTCAAAAGGCGGTAGTGTATATGCCGAGAGGGTCTGCTAGAAAGAGAATTAAAGCGATTGAAAAATTAGGGGCGGAAGTGATAGTTACCAATCTCAATTATGATGATGCGGTGAGGTTGGCTTTAGAAGAAAGTGAAAAGCATGGTTGGTATATGGTGCAAGACACAGCTTGGGACGGATATGAAGAAATTCCTAGATGGATAATGCAAGGGTATATGACCATGGCGAATGAAGTTGTTGAGCAAATGGAAAATATGAAAATAGAAAGACCTACGCATGTGATTTTGCAAGCGGGAGTAGGTGCTATGGCGGGAGCCGTTCTTGGATATTTATCGAATGTCTATGAAGATGTTCCCAAGGCAATCATAGTGGAACCGACTGAAGCTGCTTGTTTATATAAATCAGCAGAAGTAAATGACGGGAAGATTCACAACGTGGATGGAGATTTGCTGACTATTATGGCGGGGCTCGCCTGTGGTGAACCTAATCCGCTAGGCTGGTCGGTGTTGAACGAGCATGCAAGTGCTTTTGTAACATGTGGAGATTATATTTCCGCAAACGGGATGAGAATACTCAGTGCACCTGTAGACGGCGATGAGCGAATAGTTTCGGGAGAGTCGGGAGCGGTAGGGATAGGATTGCTGAATCTATTATCTAGCGATGATTTATCTCATGAAAGAGAGGCGCTTAAAATTGATGAGAAATCTGTCGTTCTACTATTTAGCACTGAAGGTGATACCGATTCGGAGAATTATATGAGAACGATATGGGAAGGTAAAAATTCATTGGTTAGTTAATTTGAAAAAAATTTTTTATAAATGAAAGGATGAAATATATATGAAAAAAGTACCTGTTATAGGTCCAACGTATGAAGAAATGCTGCACCCTTGGAAAATTGATTCTGTAATCAGAAAAAAAGCAGAAGAGATGAAAAGCATCGATCATTTGCATCCGCTGAATCTCTACAACATAACTTGGAGAGGTTTCGACGATAAAATCAAGTATTTTGTACTTACCAAGGAATTCACAGGAGTCGATGCAAACATCGTGGTGATGTACGCAAAAGACATGCCTTCTGGGTCACATAAAGTGGGACCTACTTATTCTGTTTTGACTGAAATGACGGTTGCACATCAAGTGGATCCATTGATTCACAAACTGGTATGGCCGTAGTTGCCGGTCGACGGCCATACCAGTTTGTG
>JAYENG010000286.1:0-6044 GCA_034721975.1 Bacillota bacterium | reverse complement strand
GCTTCCACTATGTCATACGAAGTTAGTGAATTGTGGGTAATCCCACACCCTATACAGAGATGTTTGAATAGTTAATTGAACTTAGTTATAATTTCAATTATACTTTTCAAAATACCATATGCGCATATGATGCAATTAGATTTTTAAATTAAAATATTAAATATAGTCCCAAAAGTTGATAATTTGTCCCTGAGTGTTATAATGGTATTGAGAGGTGAATAAAATGAAAAAGAAAAATGTTTTGAATTTAATTAAATACTATTCTGAAAAGAATGATACAGCATTTAGAAATGAAGCTTACGAGATAGCGAAGTATTTTGACGAAATCAATAATTACCAGTTATCAGAATATATAATGGGATTACTTTCAAGTACTAATACATTTTCTCCACAAATAGATGAAGCAAAAAGTCACTATTTTAAAAAGGTGGAAACTTCCTCAGAATCGTTACCATTACCTGAAGAAATAAAAGAAGATGTTTTAGGCATTGTGAATGCAGTTGGCCATAACGTTGGAGTTAATAAATTTATGTTTCAAGGACCACCCGGAACAGGAAAAACTGAGTCCGTGAAGCAAATCGCTAGGATTCTTGATAGAGAGTTGTTTATTGTTGATTTTAATCAGCTTATTGATAGTAAACTTGGACAGACTGGGAAGAATATAGCAGAATTGTTTGATGAAATACAAGATGTACCTAACCCAGAAAAAGTTGTGGTTTTATTCGATGAGATAGATATTTTGGCAGTTGATAGAATAAATTCAAATGATTTGCGTGAAATGGGAAGAGCCACATCATCAGTACTTAAGGGACTTGATTCTATTAATAATAAAGTAGTGATTATTGCAACTACTAACTTGTTTAATGCTTTCGATAAAGCACTGATTAGGAGGTTTGATTCTGTAGTAGACTATGGGAGATATTCTAATGAAGACTTGGTTGAAATTGCAGAAATTATTTTGAATGAATTTTTACCAAAGTTTAAATCAGTAGGAAGAAATATGCGATTATTTAAGAAAATAATTGGGAATATGGAGAGTATTCCTTATCCTGGCGATCTCAAAAATATGATAAAGACATCGTTGGCATTCAGTAATCCCAATAGCGAATTTGATTACTTAAAGAGGTTGTGTAAGTCTGCTTTGGGTGAGGTGACATCCAACATCATTGAATTACATGATAAAGGATTTACGCTTAGGGAGTTAGAGATTCTTACAGGAATTTCTAAAAGTCAAATTTCTAGAGACATAAAGGAGATATCTGATAATGAATAGCTTATTGCAATTAAAAGGAAAATTTGAACAAGCTAAGAACACCTCAAGACCTAGCTCTAGTAAACTCCAAGCGAATCAATATGTTAAAGTTGATAGGTTACAGAGTTTGATTAAGGACCTGATTAGACTTAAACAGTTTTGGGAAAATGAAAATTTAATACCTGGTGCATTGATAAGCGTTTATTACAATAAAGTAGCAGCAAAAAGCAATCGAGTAAAAGCACTATTATCTAAAAGTAGAGTCACAGCTAATAGTTCAATAGTGGGAGCTAGATTTTCCGATGATGCATCTCCAAAGCATATCATAACACACTATATAACCTTGGATTTGATAGATAGATCAATAGATCTACTACAAAAAAGTGCTGATATATTATCAAATGAGTTTAATGGCATAATTGATTCCAATGATGTATTAAAGTTAAATGATAAGAAGATCTTATTGAAATCAGAAGCACTTGCAAGGACAGCCTTTGTAAACGTTATTGTGGATGCTTTCTACGTAAGAAAATTCGATATACTTGTAGATCATGAAGAGTTCCAGAATGAATCTATCATAACGATATACAAAACAGATATAAAAGCAACGGCACTCATGGAAAAGATAGGGATTCATTTACACTATGCTAGAGTCATGGATAACACAACTATTCTATTAAGACCTGATGAAGTAAAAGTGCTTATGAGTAGAGCGCCATATTTGATTTCTATGGCGGTTACTAATTTAACAAAACTTGATAGTAGTGATTTTGACTTTGTCGAGGAAAGTACTATAAGAATACCAAGCCCGACTACTGAACCGGTTATTGGTGTGATAGACACAATGTTTGATGAAAATGTATATTTTTCAGAGTGGGTTGAATTCAATAATATGTTACCTAGTGAAATTACTTTATCTCCAAGTGATTATAATCACGGAACGGCAGTAGCTTCAATTATTGTAGATGGACCAGCATCAAATCCTAAGTTAGATGATGGATGTGGTAGATTTAGAGTAAGACATTTTGGAGTTGCAGCTGGTAACCAATTCAGTTCTTTCACGATTTTGAGAAATATAAACGAAATAGTAACAAGTAATAAAGACATTAAAGTTTGGAACTTATCATTAGGTTCTAAGCTTGAGATAAATCCAAATTTTATATCTCCTGAAGCTGCAATATTAGATAAGATTCAATACGAGAATGATGTAATATTTGTAATCGCAGGTACTAATGGTTCGCCAGAAAAGAACTTAAGAATTGGTGCTCCAGCTGATTCAATAAATTCTATTGTTGTAAACTCAGTAAATAATGAAGGCCAACCAGCTTCTTATACAAGAACAGGCCCTGTTTTATCGTTTTTCACTAAACCTGACGTAAGCTATTATGGTGGGGATACAGGAGATTATATGAGAGTCTGTACACCTACTGGTGAAGCGTTTGTAAGAGGTACTTCTTTTGCAGCGCCGTGGATTTCAAGAAAAGTATCTTATTTAGTCGATGTTCTAGGTTTAAGTAGAGAAGTAGCAAAAGCGCTATTGATTGATTCTTCAACAGACTGGAATGAGGAAAAGGGTAATCTATTATTACGTGGACATGGTGTTGTACCAATAAAGATTAATGACATAGTAGAATCTCAAGATGACGAAATTCAATTTGTACTATATGGTGTTTCGGAAGAGTATGATACCTATAACTATAATATTCCTGTACCTGTAAATAAAGAAAAACATCCATTTATTGCAAAAGCGACAATGTGTTATTTTCCTGCGTGTTCAAGGAATCAAGGTGTAGATTACACAAATACAGAGCTGGATATTCAATTTGGTAGATTAAAAGATAATGGCATTACGCCAATAAATAACAACTACCAAAGTACAGATGTTCAAAATCACACATGGGAAGCTGATGCAAGGAAGTTCTTTAGAAAATGGGATAATGTAAAACATGTTAGAGAAGTCTTTAACCCTAAGGGTCGTGCGAAGAAAGCATATAACAAAGGTATATGGGGACTTAGTTTAAAAACTAAAGAGCGTTTAGAAAAAAAACATGGCGTTGGACTAAAGTTTGGGATTGTTGTCACATTAAAAGAGATTGATGGTGTCAATCGTATTGATGAGTTTATCAAGAATTGTGCCTTAAGAGGTTGGTTAGTGAATAGAATAGATATTGAACAAAGAGTTGATATTTACAATTTAGCCGAAGAAGAAATTGATTTCAGTGAATAATTATGTTTTTATTATTATTTAATTCTTCAGTTTAGAGTTAGGTGAAAAATATGTATTTTCTGAAATTTTTCTTTTCTATTATAGTCATTTCCATTTTTAGTATATAATATTGAAGAGAGAGTTAACAACAGAGAAGGTAGCTAATATTTATTTTTCGTTTTTAGGAGCAAAATCGTTTGGGGTATCACAAATTACTAATTAGCTGAAAAAACGATATGACTCAAAGAGTAGATTAAAACACCAAAAATTAAGTCTTGCCATAAGATTTTAGAGGACATTAGGTACTAATCAAATTGAGAAGGTCAGGATTAATTTAAATGTTTAACATCTTTAAGTGAAATTATTAGCAGAATATAGAATTTGTAGATAAAGCTGCTAAAACTTAGAATATGTGAGCAAAAATAAATATTAGGAAGGAAATAGAATGAACTTTACAGAGAATGATTTAAAAGAAATACAAGTAGCTGCAAAAGAGAGAACTGTAAGAACTCAGACTGTTGAATACGGGCTAGAGACATTGGTAAAAAGAATTGATGAGAACGTAATTAAACTAGACCCTGACTACCAAAGACACCATAGATGGGATGATGCAACTTCATCGCGTTTGATAGAAAGCATGATACTGAATATCCCAATACCTTATATATATATATCGAAAGATGTTGATGTTGATGAGGAAATCGAAGATATTGCTAGATATACTGTTATTGATGGACAACAACGATTAACAGCAATTTACAATTTTCTTAAGGGAAAGTATGCTCTTGAAGGATTGAGAGTGTTACCGAAGTTAGAGTCAGTAAAGTATGAAAAACTACCGAGTTTTTTAAAAAGAAGGTTAGATGAAAGAACCGTTAAATGTCTAATTATTGATTCGACTTTAGATCGTAAAGTAAAGTATGAGATTTTTGAAAGATTGAATACAGGTTCTTTGGAGTTATCAAATCAGGAAGTTCGTAATGCAATATATAGAGGTCCATTTAATGATATGATGAAAGAGGTAGCTAAAGATGATATTGTTAAGAAACTTTTCTATCTGAAAGCAAAAAAAGGCGAAGAATATGCTACTAAGCAAAAAGCCATGGATGATATTGAATTAGTTTTAAGATTTTTTGCTTTTTCAGTTAGTGAAGGATGTAAAACTTATCAAGGTGATTTGAAGGAGTTTTTAAATGGAAAGATGGAAAATTTCAACAAATGCGCTGAAGATGATATTTTGAAGATGAAGACAAGTTTCTTTAGTACAATGCGTGTAATTGATGAGAATTTAGGGGAAAACTGGTTCTCAAAATACAAAAAAATGGAAGAGTATTAAAAATATCCAGCAATTTCAATGTTTCAGTTTATGATGCGATTTCAGTTGCAGTATATTTGGAAGATGGATATGATAATTTGACTAGAGAAAACTTGAATAAGATTTTTAAAGAAACTACTTTTGCATCATCTGTTGAAGGGAGTACAATGGATGTAAAGAAAGTTATATTTAGAATTGATAGAATTAGAAAGTTGCTCAAAGATGGAAAGTAATCTATTTCAACTACTTCAACAGTATGATCAGGGCTGGAATGAAATAAATATTCTAATATCTATGGCTGAAGAAGTTGCTCCTGATAAAGAAACTTCTGATGTTGATAGATATAGCTCAATTTGTAGAGCTGCAACAGTTTTAATATGTGCTAGAAATGAAGGATATATAAAAGAACTATTTAGAGCATATTTTGATGATATAAATCAAAATATTGCATTTAATGAAATAAAAGAAGGATTGGTTTTAAATAGTTTTACCAAGTATTATACTGATAAAGAAAAGTTCTTACGTTTTTACAATGATAAGCTTAAAGTAATGGACTTTAAGTTAGATTACGAGGAGTTTTTAAATCCTAACGATGAACGTGAGGTAAAAGGAAAGAATATTACAACTTCTTATATCACAAAATTAGCTAATAAGATTGGATATTTACAGTTGATTGAATCTCTTGAAATTAGTAATTTGAAAGATGTTTTTTCAAATGATAAGAATGAGAATATTGAGTGTTATAATAAATTATTAGAGTATCTAATTGAGAAATCAAAAGAATTTCCTTATGAGTTTAACTTATTGGACTATAGATTAGTATTACCTAAAAAAAATGTGAATAATTCAGGATTATGGCAAGGATTTTTAGATAATCTTATCATAAAGAGGAATCAAATCGCACATGGTTTAAGCAGAGATAACTTAGTAAACACAAATGATTTGAAGGATTTCTTGATTAAGAGTAAAATACTTTCTTTAGTCTTAACGATATGCTTAACATTAGATTATCATAGTAAATGAATAACAATTTTGAAATAAGATGAAGTAGTGTTTGTTTACATATCAGGTATATTTATTTCAGGTAAGTATGATGATCATAATATAGTAAGTTTAGTGATATCATTTTGATATTAAAAGATTCCTAAAATTGCAATGACAAATTGAACTAATTTTCAACTGTAAAAATATGTATGCCTATTATTGATATATTTCATAGAGTTCATCATCAAAGGCTTCATCTGGTGTAAGGTAATTAAGTATTTTACGAG
>JAYENG010000285.1:0-30739 GCA_034721975.1 Bacillota bacterium | reverse complement strand
TGATAGGTAAAAACGATGATTTCTCCAAATCTATCACGATTGCCAAAAGAGCATCAAAAACATCTTCAAGCGTACTGATCTATGGTGATACAGGTACAGGAAAAGAACTCTTTGCTCAAAGCATACATTACGAAAGCAAAAGAAAAGATTGCCCTTTTATCGCTCAAAACTGCGCAGCGCTTCCTGAATCTCTGTTGGAAAGTTTATTGTTCGGAACAACAAAAGGCAGTTTTACAGGCGCTATCGATCGACCAGGTCTTTTCGAGCAAGCAGATGGAGGTACATTATTTCTAGATGAAATCAATAGCATGAGTATGCACTTACAAGCGAAACTACTGCGCGTACTCCAAGAAAGCTATGTCCGAAGACTAGGTGGAGACAAAGAAATTCCTATCGACGTCAGGATTATTTCAGTTACAAATGAATATCCAAAAGATTTACTCGCAAAAGGAACCTTACGAAAAGATTTATATTACAGAATCAATGTTATTCCTATTTATATTCCTAATCTTATCGAAAGAGCTGACGACATTCCACTTTTGGTAGATTATTTTATAAGAGAATACAACAAAAAACTTGAAAAAGATGTTTGGATGATTTCAGACGAGCTAATGGAAGCTTTTATGCAGTATCATTGGGTGGGTAATATTCGCGAGCTCAAGAATTTTATCGAATCCTCCATGACTATGCTTGATCAAGATGAACATGTTATAACTACAAATCATATGCCTGCGCATATAGATGGATTATTAAATAAAAAGAAGGTAAATGGATTTAGGGATAAATCGATTGAATTTATCGATTTGAATTCATTTATAATTGAAAAAGAAAAGGAAATCATAATTGAATTCCTTAAAATAAACAGCTGCAACGTTTCAAGAACTGCTACAGATCTTGGAATCAGTAGACAAAACCTACAATATAAGATGAAAATTTACAATATCGACAAGAATACCGCAAAATAATTTGCATTTTCAAAGCAAAATATCATGCATTTCAATGTATATTTTGATTTTTTTTATAAAAAGCAAAATAATTTGCACCGCACAGCAAAACATTTTGCTGTCATCACAAATAATTATGTTTATTTGAATAAATATTCAACCAAATTTATAATTATTATGTAACCCGACAAGAAAATTTGTCGGGTTCTCTATTTTTTGTTGAAACAAACAAAATATCGCACAAATTCCATCGTTTTTTATCTTTTGGCATACACTTTGCTTAATATATACATAAATGGATTTCTTGACTTCAAAGGGAATTTTAGTCATCGGATAAATTATAGGAGGTGTCTCTTGATGAGAACTGAGAACGTAAAAATTGCAATTTGGGGATTCGGAGCTATGGGAAGCGGCATGGCGGAAATGTTATTAACTAAAAAAGGTATTGAAGTAGTAGGGGTATGCGACAGAGCCGAAAATAGAGTCGGCAAAGACATGTACGAAGTACTAGGCGTTGAACGTGGAGATAGAAAAGAAGTAATAATAAACGAAAATATCGATAAGGTACTAGACCAAGATGTAGATTTATGTCTACTGGCGACTGATTCTTACACTAAAAAAGCCTTTCCAAGATTGAAACTGGCTTTGCAAAAGAAAGTAAATGTTATTTCAACAGCTGAAGAAATGGCATTCCCTCAAGCTCAGAATCCTGAACTTGCTGTAGAACTTGATCGCATCGCAAAAGAAAACGGCGTATCGGTTTTAGGGACAGGAATCAATCCAGGAATGATTATGGATTTACTAGTTGTTTGTTTGACTGGATGTATGACGGAAGTTACACATATAGAAGCTAAACGAGTTAACAGTTTATCGCCGTTCGGACCTGCAGTTATGGAAGAGCAAGGCGTAGGTATTCCAGTTGATGAATTCAACAAAGGCGTTGAAGACGGTACAATGGCAGGTCATGTCGGATTTGCTGAATCTATCGCTATGATAGGTGACGCAATCGGCTGGGAAGTAGAAAAATTCGAACAGCAAATGAAACCGATCATTACCAACGTAGATCGTACATCACCATATGGTTTTGCAGCCGCCGGCGATGTAGCAGGCGTCAACATGACCGGCCAAGGTTATGTTGATGGCGAAGTTAAAATAGATATGATCCACCCTCAACAAATCGAACCTGAAATGGAAGGAACTTTCACAGGAGATTACATTAAAATCAAGGGTTCACCAGAAGTTAATATGAGTATCAATCCAGAGGTGGACGGCGGTTTAGGAACAATATCAATGTGCGTAAATATGATTCCTCACGTTATCAATTCACACCCTGGTTTAAAGACTATGTTGGATTTACCTGTTCCACGTGCAATCATGGGTGACGTTAGAAAACTTGTTAGATAGGTAGGTGTATTCGATGAAAGCAGTAAAAGGCGAATGGGTGAACATTCATAGGATCATTTTCACATCCGATGAAAGAGCCCCGCAAGTACCTGAAGATACAAAAAAAGTACCTCTAGAGATGTGGGTCAAGGGATTCCTTGTCGACAACGAAGCATCTATCGGAGATACAGTAAGTATAAAAACAATAACCGGACGAGAAGAAACTGGGGAGCTTATAGATATCAATCCGACTTATCGTCATTCTTTTGGAGAATTCGTTCCTGAACTTTTACAGGTAGGAATCAAAATCAAAGAAATCCTTTTCGGAGGTGAAGATAATGAAAGATAATTCTTACGGCGCAGTGATGTCTCGCAGAAACGAAATTATGAAAAAAGCTATAGGTATCGATTATGATGAATTTGAATACCCTGGAATCAGCTTTGATTTCGAAAAAATGATGAAGAAAACAGGTTATACATTGGAAGAAATGCAAAAGATTCAAGGTGATACAGGAGTCGGCAATACTCCGATTTATGAACTTAAAAACTTGACTGCACTTGCCAGAAAAGTTTCACCAAAAGGAAAAGGCGCTAAAATCTTTATTAAGGATGAAGGAGCCAATCCAAGTGGAAGTTTCAAAGCAAGAAGAGCGGCAACCGCTGTTTATCACGCAAAAAAATTAGGATATAAAGGCGTAATCGCTGCTACAAGTGGAAATTACGGCGCCGCTGTAGCATCTCAAGCTGCAATGCAAGGACTCAAATGCATCATCATTCAAGAAACATTCGATTCAAAGGGAATGGGTCAACCGGAGATTATCGAAAAAGCCAGAAAATGTGAAGCTTATGGAGCGGAAGTAGTTCAACTTACAGTAGGTCCTGAACTTTTCTATGAATTCTTGCTTTTATTGGAAGGGACGGGTTACTTCAACGCTTCTCTTTATACACCATTCGGTATAGCCGGAGTCGAAACTTTAGGATATGAGCTTGCAACGCAAATGAGAGAAAGAATCGGCAAAGATCCTGATGTTGTCGTCTGCACGAATGCAGGCGGCGGAAATCTGACGGGAACCGCTAGAGGACTTAAAAAAGCAGGCGCACATGATACAAAGGTCGTTGGAGCTTCTGTAGATTTATCGGGTCTTCATATGGCGAGCGATACGCAGTTCAATAAGAAGTCATTTACTACAGGTCATACTGGATTCGGACTACCTTTTACAACATGGCCAGATAGAACAGACGTGCCGCGCTCAGCTGCAAGGCCACTTCGATATATGGATCGCTACGTGACTGTAACTCAAGGCGAAGTCTTCTATATGACAGAATCCCTGGCACAGATTGAAGGGTTGGAACGCGGCCCTGCAGGAAACACATCTTTAGCCGCCGCTTTCAGCATCGCTAGAGAAATGGATGAGAATCAAATAATCATCGTGCAAGAAACCGAATACACTGGAGCTGGTAAACACATTCAGCCTCAATTGTCTTTTGCTAGAACCAATGGCATTGAAGTGAAATTCGGCAACCCAAAGGATCAGACTCCAGGGAAAAACATTATTTTACCTGAACATCCTAAGTTCATTCAAGCTATCGATCTTGATTTAGATAAAATCAAAAGATCTTTGATTAAAAATTCAGTCAACAACTACGAATTAAGCACACTTACTAAGGATGATATTGAATTCTTGATTATAGAAACAAATTCTGATGAGGCGTTTGTTAAATCCGTTTTGAACGAATTAAAAATAACATATTAAATTTTGGAGGTATTTCATGAAAAGCTTTTTAAAAAGAGAAGACGATTTTCAAGAAAGAAGAAAAAAAATAGCTAATCTTTCTGATGAAGAATTAAAAACAAAATTTTGGGACGATATCGAGAAAATAATCGATCCATTATTAGAACTTGCAAAAAAAAACACATCACCATCCATAGAGCGTTCAGTATTGCTTAGAATGGGATTTTCAAGTCTTGAAGCCAAACCGTTAGTCGATGGAGCAGTAGATCGTGGATTGATAAGCCACGGCGTTGGCCATGTAGTGTATCACATTGCAAAAGAAAAAGGACTTGAAATCCGTCAAGCTGGTCTTGAATTAATCGAAGGCAAGCATTGGGACGATGCAATATTATTTTTTAAAGGAGGTAACCGTTAATGAAACCATTAAATCCAGATAAAAGAATCGACGTTAAAGAGATTCTTAAAGATTTAGAAAGTTACCGCCCTAAAAGACGCGGTTGGGTATGGAGAGAAAAAAGCGACACTCAACAATATGGACCATTTCAGTTTAAAGATATGTCTGCACCGCTGAAAAACTACACTGGTATCCCAGCAGCGCGTTACTTCGACAATATCGATCCTCAACCAAACAATACAATCACTACTGAAATCGCATCAGGTCGTTTCGAAGACGATATCAGAAGAATGAGAATGTCAGCTTGGCACGGCGCCGATCATATAATGGTTATCCGTACAGCGGGTCAATCACATTTCGACGGTTTAATAGAAGGAACACCACAAGGAATCGGTGGAATTCCTATTTCTCGTAAGCAAGTTAGAGCTCATAGAAAAGCACTCGATATGATTGAAGATGAAGTTGGACGCGAAATCAACTACCATTCATACGTATCTGGAGTAGCAGGACCAGAAGTAGCTGTAATGCTTGCTGAAGAAGGCGTTAACGGGGCTCATCAGGATCCTCAGTACAACGTGCTTTACAGAAACATCAACATGGTTCGCTCATTTGTAGATGCAGCAGAGTCTAAAAAAGTTATGACTTGGGCAAAAATGGTACAAATCGACGGAGCACATAATGCCAACGCAACTGCAAGAGAAGCTTGGAAAGTTATGCCGGAGTTGATGGTTCAACACGGTATAAATGCCCTTTATTCTTACAAATGTGGTATGCCGAAAGAAGATATTTCTCTTTCGACAGTTCCACCAACTTCTGCACCCGCACCTAGTTTGATGCTGGACTTGCCTTATGCAGTGGCACTTAGAGAATTATTCGACGAATATAAAATGAGAGCACAGATGAATACAAAATATATTACTTCCTCTTCAAGAGAAGCGACTGTAACACATGTTATGAACATGTTGGTTTCGCGCTTGACATCTGCTGATATCCAATCTACTATCACTCCAGATGAAGGAAGAAATGTCCCTTGGCATATGTATAATATCGAAGCTTGCGATACTGCAAAACAAACGCTTGCCGGACTTGATAGTTTAATGGACTATGTAGAGCTTAAAAAAGATGGTGTTTTAAGAGAAACTGTTCGCGATTTAAAAGAAAGAGCTATATTATACTTGGAAGAAATCCTTGAAAAGGGAGGTTACTTCAACTCGGTTGAAAATGGATCTTTTGTCGATTCTGGAATGTATCCAGAAAGAAACGGTGATGGAATCGGAAGAAAACTAGATGGTGGCGTAGGCGTAGGTACTGTATATGAAAGAGCAGATGATTACTTCGCACCTGTTACAGCTCACTACGGATATAACAATGTGGAACAGTATGATGCAAGTGCAAAAGATGATCCATCTAAACTAATCGAAGGATGTACTTTTGAAAAAGCAGAAAAAATCATTTTCATCGACGAGCTTGACGAAAACGACAATGTATATACACGTATGGAAGAAACGGAAAACTTGAGAGGCGAGGACGGACAGTCTACAATAGTAAAACCAGAAGTTCAATGGCTTGGAGACGGTGTTGTTCAAATCGAGATATTCCTTCCAACGATAAAACGTACTGCAGAATTCGCTGCTATAGAATTCGCTAAAAAAATGAATCTAGAAAACATAGAAATTATGCATATGGAGGAAATGCACCCTTCTGAAGGAACAAGAGTTCAATTGAAAGGTGTTCTGAACGTTGAAATCGATACATCTAAATTGGAAATCCCACCAGAGCCAGAAATAATGAGCGATGATGAAATCAGAGCAGAATTCGATGAAAACCCAATTACAATCGTAGCTGGAACAATCGGCGAAGATGAGCACTCTGTCGGGCTAAGAGAAGTTATCGACATCAAACACGGCGGTATTGAAATGTACGGCTGTGAAGTTGAATATCTGGGCACTTCTGTATCTATAGAAAAATTGGTGGATGCCGCTGTAGAAATGAACGCAGATGTTATAATGGCATCGACAATCATTTCTCACCATGACATTCACTACAAAAACATGAAGAGAATTCATGAATACGCTATAGAAAAAGGCGTTAGAGATAAATTTATAATCGTAGCTGGAGGAACTCAGGTTACACCAGAAATCGCAAGACAGAACGGAATGGACGAAGGATTCGGACGTTACGATAGAGGCGTGAATGTTGCGACTTTCTTAGTAAACAAACGTAGAGAATTAAGAGCTTAAATTAACTCTTTACTTTAAGGAGAATAATTATGAAAATCGATGTTTTAGTTGCAGAAATCGGGAGTACTACTACTATTGTCAATGCCTTTAACGGCATTGGCACTAGTACTCCTCTTTTTATCGGTCAAGGTCAAGGACCGACGACTGTTCAAGAGGGAAATGTGAATATCGGCCTAACTCAAGCTATTGACGATTTGAAAAACAATCTAAACGTTGATACACTGGAATATGGAAAGTTGTTTGCTACAAGCAGTGCTGCCGGCGGCCTTAAAATGACTGTACACGGTCTTGTCTACGACATGACTGCCAAAGCTGCAAAAGAAGCCGCACTCGGTGCTGGAGCCAATATTCATCTTGTCACCGCTGGAAGATTAAGAAGAACAGAAATAAAAAAGATCAAAGACATTAATCCAAATATCATATTGATCGCCGGTGGAGTAGACTATGGTGAAAGAGACACAGCGATCGACAACGCTCAAATTATCGCCTCTCTTGATTTAAGAGTTCCTGTAATCTATGCAGGCAATATTGAAAATCAAGAAGAGATCAAGTTGATTTTTGAAGAGAACGGTAAGGAAGATCTCCTATTCATAGTAGATAATGTTTATCCAAAAATCGACACACTTAATGTTGAACCGACTAGAAAAGTAATTCAAGATGTTTTTGAAGAGCATATCATTCACGCACCAGGAATGGAAAATATAAAAGAGTTGGTTGAAGGACATATAATTCCGACACCCGGCGCTGTTATGGAAGCTTCCAAACTCCTAAAAAGCGATTTAGGCGATTTAGTAACCGTAGATATAGGTGGCGCAACAACTGACATCCATTCAGTAACCGAAGGTAGCGATGAAGTTTCTAAAATACTATTAGCTCCGGAACCTGTGGCAAAACGTACAGTTGAAGGTGATTTAGGTGTCTATATCAATGCATATAATATAATCAATATGATCGGGTTTAAAAAACTGTCGAAAGATCTAGATGAATCAGAAGAATCACTAAAAGAATTAATTGAATCGATCTTGCCTATTCCGAAAAATGATGGACAGATCAAACTTGCAGAGAGATTGTCGATGGAATCCGTGGTCTTGTCATCTCATAGACATGCTGGTGGATATAGAGATTTATACGGCGGTTCTGGAAAGAAAACTTTTGCTGAAGGAAAAGATCTAACTAGCATAAAATACATCATAGGCACGGGTGGTGCTTGTACTCGTTTGCCTAAGAGAAATGAGATTTTAAAATCAATTCCCGAGAGCAATTTAAAAGGTGATAAACTTTTACCTACCAACGAAGTTAAAATTTTAATCGACAATGATTATATTATGGCGTCACTAGGTGTATTGGCACTGGATTATCCTAAAGATGCACTCTTGCTGCTTAAACAATCATTGAACCCAACGGAGGCAAATAAATGTATCCAAGATTAATAATTGATACAGATAAAATAAAACACAATACTAGAACAATAGTACAAATGTCAAAAGAAAACAGCATTGATGTTTATGCTGTTACAAAGGTCTATTGCGGATACCCCAAAGTTGCTATGGCTTCTCTTGAAGGCGGCGCTAAAGGACTCGCAGATTCAAGAATCGAAAACCTTGTGAAGCTAAAAGATCTCAATTCCGAAAAAATACTCCTTAGGCTTCCAATGATTTCTGAAGCAGAAAAAGTAGTCGAGTATGCTGATATCAGTTTAAATTCAGAATTGGGCACCATAAAGGCTTTGGGACTTGCTGCAGCCAATCAAAAAAAGGTCCATAAAATCATTTTGATGATTGACCTTGGAGATTTAAGAGAAGGAATTTTACCTGAAGATGTCGACGAAACGGTAGAGCAAATTCTAAAAGTCGAAGGGATTCTACTTCACGGAATCGGCGTGAACTTGACTTGCTACGGCGGAGTAATTCCCGATGAAGACAATTTGGGTCAGCTTAATGAAATTGCAATGCATATCGAAGAAAAGTTTTCTATCAAACTTGATATCGTATCTGGAGGAAATTCTAGCAGTATATATATGCTGGAAAAAGGTCTTCCAAATCGCATCAATAATTTGAGAATTGGAGAAGCGATAGTTCTAGGCAGAGAAACAAAAGACGGAGATAGAATTAAAAACACCTATGATGATGCTTTTGTTTTAGAAGCGGAAATCATTGAACTTAAAGAAAAAGATTCTCTTCCAAAAGGAACAATCGGTATGGATGCCTTCGGCAATAAACCCACCTTCACAGATAAGGGTAGGATGCTGAGAGCAATCGTAGCCATAGGAAGACAAGATGTAAATCCGTCGAATCTGATTCCGTATGATGAAAACATCGAAATTATCGGTGCGTCAAGCGATCATATGATTATCGATGTAACTCGAAGCAGTGAAGAATATCACGTTAGCGGAATAATCAGATTTAAAATGGAGTACGGAGCATTACTGCCACTTTGTACATCTGAATATGTCGATAAAGAAATAAGATAACAGCCTCAATCAATATGCTCCCTTTACCATAAACAGATAAAAAAATCTATCTATGGCAAAGAGAGCATTTTTATGCCTAAAACCATATACCCCTTTAAGAGCAATTTATAAATATAACTGTATACGGATTCCACACTAACTTTTCGTCCCTGATTTCTTAAATAATCTGCAATTTTCTTAGCACTGAATATTCGTCCTATATTATCTATGATATAAACAAAGATCCTTTCAAGCAACTCTGCGTCTCTGATCTTATTCCTCTGTATAACGTCTTTTAGCACCACAGAATTATAAATACCTTTGATGTATTGCACTTTCAAATCGTCATCCTTCGGCATTTGATATAATCCAGGGAATCCTCCATATTTCAAGTATCCATAAAACGCCGATTCTATCATCGACATATTTTCAGAATCTAATTCATAAAAATCAATATACTCATTAAACGATAATGAATACAGCTCAAGTTCAACATATCGTCCAGATAAATATGTCGCCAATTCGCCAGACAAAAGATGTGCATTGGATCCCGTCAGATATATATCACAATCCAAATCCACCAAAAATGATCTAATAGCTTTCTCCCATTCTTCCACTTCTTGTATTTCATCAATGAGGATATAGATTTTCTTTGTATTGTCTAAAACATTGTCTAATATGTACTTATAAAGTGATTTATAATCCCTTTAGGATTCATATGCAATTGACTCAAAATCAATCCAAATGATCTGTTCCTCTTTTACCCCTTGATCAACAAGATACTTCGACAATAGTTTCATTAAATAAAACTTACCAGATCTCCTTATCCCTGTGATAATTTTTATAACAGGTGCATCAATATATTTCACTAATTGATTTATATATAACTCTCGATTCTTCACAAATGCAACACCTCACCTTTTCTTCTATCGTATTAGATCAATTCCGAATATTTTCGATATAATTCCATTATAATAGAACTATTTAGCGTTCTCCAAAATAAATCTACCACAATGAGTTTCTTCTTCCCGAAAATGCTCTCTTATATTTTTCAGGCAATCGCGAACACTGTAATATCGCTTTGTTCATATATCGGGTTTGTACATCTGAATATGTCGATAAAAAGAAATAAGATAGCAGAAAAATCTGCTATCTTATTATATTTCCATCAAATCAGCAATATTCGCACCTTTATCAATAACTCCTTTAATAATAGGTTTTTTACTGCTCATTATAACAGTAATTCCAGGTCCGTGACCCGCCTTTATACAGTCAGAGTGTACAACAACCCCTATTGTTGCAGCGCCAGGTAACCTAGCTCCTATTCCGAATGTGTTGTCACTATCCTCTAATAACACTATATCTCCGAACCTGAGTTTATCAAGTCCTAATTCACTAATCAATTTGCGGTCAGATGTTATCAAGTCATAATCGCCCTTTTGAGAAAATCCAGCTCCGACACCCGAACCCATCAAAGTTTGTGGTATCTTTGCTGCAACAGGCACTATCAAATTACCATCTTCTTCTTTTATGTTCATCTTTTCAAATAGATTTGGATCAATACTCATCATTTTTATATCGGAATAAGCAAGAAGTTCCAGTCCTTGACCGTATCCCTTAATCAAAACTTTATCGTCTATTGTCATTTTTTCAAGTGTATCTTGATCAAAATATACAATGACATGTTCAATTCCACCGTGAATACCAGTAACGAATCCTTTTGCGCCTTTTGCATCACCTGAAACAACCCTTGCTTCATTTCCTATGCAAGAAAATACATTGAGTGCATTACTTTCGTTGACATCAGCATTATTAAGCGATACACCCGGCTCTACATGGTCGCCCGCCAATCCGAAAGCAGGATCGCCAACTTTAACATTATAAGTTATCGCACCAGTTCCCGGGATAACAAGAGGGTTTCCATCCGTATCCACGCGATATCCAATAAATTTTGGATGGTGCACTTTACCTTGCAACGACTGCATTACAACCTTGTCTTTATTTGTTCTAATCATATAAACTTCCTCACTCTATTATTGATTCTTGAATTCTTTAATACGACGATACAGAGTGCTCTTAGACTTTAAACCAAGTTCTGTCATCGCCTCTTCAGCTGTGATTTTTTTTCTTTCCATTTTATTTATAACTTCTTCAAGCATAGGCAAAGAAACAGCAATTTTTTTTCTACCTGCATATTTCTTTCCTTCTTTAGCTTTCTTGATTCCAGCTTCTTGCCTCTTCTTTCTTTTCAGAAATTCGTTTTTATACAAAAGATACACTAAACTGTACATAGATTTTCTATTGGTGTCATCTATAGTAAAATCACCCGTTTTTAATAATGCACCTTTAGAAATTATATCTATGAGAAATTTCATTAAGATGAAATTGTCATTTGATATGTTCGCAAGCTCATTGATTATGAATTCATCACGATAGTTTACAGAATCTACATCATATGAAAGCTTTGGTTCTGAATAAACTTCAACCACAAAGTTATCTCCTGTATAGGTTCTTTGAGTGCGAATCAGCCATTCTAAGTGATCTAAGCATTCCAAATTTACCTCGTCTAACAACTCCCACAAATCTTCTCTATTTTTCTGAGGTGTTCGTTCATATATAAATGTTGGAATCTTATTCTCCCGAATATACGATTCTTTTTTTAAATCTAAGTTCAGCCCTGGTATACCTTGAAAAGTAGTATGATCTAGTAATTCGATAACATTATAATTCGGTCTAAATATATACTTAAAAGAATCATCTTCGTAATATACTTGCTCTAAATAACATACAGCATATTTAATATTCAACTTATCAACCACAGAAATCATTGCTCTAACAATGTGTTTTTTCATTTTGCATCAACCTTTCGAATGGTTCTTTTATAATTAAGTTGAATCTCTGCAATATTATATGCTTGTAAAATTCTTTTTGCAGATCGCTTATAAATATTGTATCGTCTATTATTTCAACAATACTATCATAGTTGTATAGACTATAAATTCTCTTCACCGCATTATTACACTCAGCATAAGCTAGACTACTTATTATTTCATAATAGGAATTTTTCTTGCCATATAACAGTATTTGCGAAGTCGGAAAATCATATACTCGTTTCAATGTCTCATTTTGATCTTTAATTACGTTTTTGATTTCTCTTTCATCCGTTAGATTCGGAAATAAGCATGACCCATTATCAAAAATCGGAGCAAGAGAATACACATTGTTCCGCTTGATAAACCCCCAATTTCCGCCATGCCTATCAAAGTTCCCTAAAAGCGCATCGATGATATACATATTCCAGAATTGATGTACAGTTTCATCAGGATTTTCTAGTTTATTATTCAAATATAGTATTTGTGTAATATCATAATATGAATAAGTGAATCGATCGCGATCTTCCTCTATACTGCTCTCTCCTATATCGTTGAAAGCAACAAATTGCTGGTCTTTTTTAACGAAATCCTTAATTGCTACAATTTCTTCCCCTTCATAAGTACCTAGATAAACCTTTTGCACGCTGATATTAAGAGACTCTATAATTCTACAACCTAAATATTCTGATATGTGGTTGTTTCTTATACCAAATCTAGTTTTCTTTCTAAACTTAATAATGAAGTCTTCATCATTGATTACTATGCCTATTTTCTTTTCTGCACCGCTATAGATTTTGTTGTTTCGTGGAAATATACTATATTCCATCAAATCCCCGCCCTTCCTAAAGTGTCAATAGAGTATCAATAGAATTTTGACATGCGTTAATTATAGTATAGCAAATTCTCGCACTGTGTCAATAGGGTATCTATTGCATTATGAAATACCAACAGGCTCGCATTCTGAATTCCTATCCACTCGATCGTATTGCATCTTGAGAACCTCACCAATCCTCAGTATATGTCCCATCATTCGATGACATCAAGCTTATCCAATGCTCCTTGCAAAGTATATTTTTTGAACATGCCTGTCATCTTCATTTGTTTTTTTATATAGTACAGATAGATCGATGGTTTTTATTATATATAGTGGTGAAGAAATCAATTGAGAATAGCATTTGCAGTGTAATATCAGAGAATACATCACTCAATTTTATAAATAGCTGATTCGTAGTTATTATTGTCGCGTTGCGCTCATACATTTTAGTAATTAACTGGAATAAACCGCTGTGATTCTTGGAATCAAATTCATTTCCTATTTTGCTAATGAAGATGGCGATAAGATCTTTGAAGAAAAATAACCCATTACATTGAATGCAGCGGATTATTATAAAAAAATACCGCTGCTCAAAACAACGATATTCGTATTGATATATTTTTATATTACGACGACATCCTTTTATTTATATTTTGTTATTAGTGAGCAACACTCGACATGTAAGAAGTGAGTGTTAAAAAACTTAAATCACTATTCTTTATTCTTCACTTCCCCAACTCAAGATTATATTTCTTCATCTTCTCATAAAGAGTAGTTCTACTAAGCCCAAGAACCTTTGCAACCTTGGTTTTATTATAATTATACGTTTTAAGATACTTCAGCAAAGCCTCGCATTCTGCATTTTCAACAATATCTCTAAGCTCCATAATTTCATCTATTACAAACCCCACTGTTATTTCGAGGGGCAAATGTTGCGGTTTTATAGTTACTTCATTTTCAATGATATTAATTGCACGTTCGATAACATTTTCAAGTTCTCTTATATTACCAGGCCAATCATAAGCATTAAGATACGCCAAAGCTTCTTCGCTTATTCCCATTACTTGCTTTAAATACCTTGCTCTAAATTTATCAATGAAATGGTAACTGTATTCCTTGATATCTTCTTTGCAATCCCTAAGTGCAGGAAGTTTAAGTGTTACAACATTAAGTCTATAATATAAATCCAACCTGAATTTTTTTTCATTGATCATTTCTTGAATATTACGATTAGTTGCAGCGATAATTCTGACATCTATACGTTTTGGAATATTAGAACCTATCCTTTCTATCTCCCTCTCCTGGATCACTCTAAGTAGCTTCGCCTGCATATTAAGCGGCATATCCCCTATTTCATCAAGAAATATTGTTCCTCGATCAGCTACTTCAAATTTTCCGATTTTCCCACCTTTTTTAGCACCAGTAAACGCTCCTGACTCATAACCGAAAAGTTCAGATTCTAATAATTCATTTGGAATCGCCGCACAATTGACCCGAATAAAAGGCTTATTACACCTCAAACTCTGATTATGCACAGCATGTACAAATAATTCTTTACCCGTACCACTTTCACCAACAATCAATACATTTGAATCAGTTTGAGCAGATTTCTTGGCTATTTCTTTCACTCTTTTTAGTTGATTACTCTTTCCAATTATATCATTGAAAGTATATTTTGCTTGATTCAGCCTCGTAAGCTCATCCTTGTAATTTTCTAATTGCTGCTCAATTTTACCAACTTTAATATAGAGTTCGTCAAGCTCCCGGATATTTCTGAATACTATTTTTCCTACAACGCTGGTAACCTTACCGTTTTCAACTATGGGAATCCTTGAAGCTATAATATAACTATCTTTAATTTTTTGAAGTTCGGCAATTTCCGCTATTCCAGTTTTCGCGACTATATGAAGCCTAGTATTCTCTATAACTTCGGTTACATGTTTTCCGATCACGTCATCCTCTTCAATATGCAAGAAATTTTTATATGCTTCAGATATCATAGTTATGTATCCATTTGGATCGACAACCAGAAGCCCATCGTAGGCAGTGTCGACAATTGTTTTTAATATTTGATACTGTTCTCTTTCGTATTGAATAACTTCCGGACTCGCATTGTTTTTATTTTCCAACATAAAATACCTCCTGCATATTTGTCATGTAAACCGAACATTATATATAAATTATATTATTATTTTAACAATAAAACAATAAAGAAGCATATTATATTTAAATATTGTTAAATATTTAACTTGACAGCCGCTATGAATATGCCTTATTCTATACTTGGTTCAAGCTAATAGAGCATTCTTTACTAGTTTGTCGTGTAAAATGTAAAACCTTAAGGAAAAGAGTCATCTAATCCAGTAGGAATTTGTTATATTTTCTACAAAGTAATCCTTATTTTGTAGTATCACTATGCGTGAAAAATATGGCTTTCCTATCTTGGAGAGTTTTTTATTTTAAAAAGGAGAAAATTATTTATGAAAAAGAAAATAGCCGTAATCGGCGCAGTTCTCGATAACCCAATCGAATGTCAATCTGAATTCAACGATTTGCTATCACATTATAAAGCCATCATCAAAGGAAGAATGGGAGTACCCTTTGAAAATGCAGATGTATCTGTCGTATCCATCGTAGTAAGCGGGTCTTTAGATGAGATAAACGGATTAACTGGCAAATTGGGCAATATCCCTGGCGTAAATGTTAAAACTGCATTTTCAAAACAAGAAATTGATATATGAAAAATTTACTATTAAAACTTTATGAAACCAATTCCCTCACTAAAGACGAGCTTTTATATTTACTGACAAACATTGACAAGGAATACGAAAAGGAACTCTTCAGACTTTCAGATTTAACTAGGCGTAAATATTACAGCAATAAAGTATATTTTAGAGGATTGATCGAATTCTCCAATCACTGCAAAAACACTTGTAAATATTGTGGTCTAAGATCACAAAACAAAAATGTCGAAAGATACAGATTGAACACTCAAGAAATACTAGATTGTTGTGATAACGGTTATAAAATGGGACTTAGAACTTTTGTCCTTCAAAGTGGTGAAGACGGTTATTTTACTGAAGATATACTAGAAGACATCGCAAAGCGAATAAAAGATAAATTCCCCGACGTAGCATTAACCTGCTCCATCGGTGAAAAAAGCAAAGCTTGCTATGAAAAAATGTTTAATGCAGGGGCAGACAGATTTTTATTGCGTCATGAATCTGCAAATAAAAATTTATACGAAGGACTTCATCCAAACATGAGCTTTGAAAACAGATTGAAATGCTTAAAGAATTTAAAAAGCATCGGTTATCAAGCCGGTTCGGGGTTTATTGTAGGTCTTCCTAATCAAACTGATGAAATCATTGCTGAAGATTTGTTGCTATTAAAAAACCTAGACTTGCAAATGGTTGGCGTCGGTCCTTTTGTTCCTCAATCAGATACTCCGCTTTATGATTGCGAAAGCGGTTCCTCAAACAAAACTTTGATATGCCTTGCTATCGTCAGATTGCTGTTACCTAAAACACTTATTCCTGCGACTACTGCACTTGCTGTTGTTTCAAAGGACGGTTGGATAAATGGAGTTAAAATAGCGGCAAATGTAATCATGCTCAACCTATCGCCTCCATCTGCAAAGGATAAGTATAGAATTTACGACGGAAAAAACTTGCTCTTGGATAGCGCTAAAGAAAGTCTGAGTTCAACTATAAGCAAGCTCAACAGAGAAGGGTTCGTAGCTGATATGATCAAAGGAAATTACCCAGATTGGGAGAGGAATGATAATTATGAATACAACGCCTAATTCAAACAGAATCAACATATCGATATACGGCAAAAGAAATGTAGGCAAATCTTCTCTTTTAAACGCTGTTCTCGGACAAGATATTTCGGTGGTTTCAAGTGTAAAGGGAACAACGACGGATCCCGTTAAAAAGGCAATGGAATTAATCCCGTTAGGTCCTGTTTTATTTATAGATACGGCAGGACATGATGACAGAGGTGAACTCGGCGACAAACGGGTTGACAAGAGTATGAAAATCTTGCATCAAACGGATTTCGCTGTATATGTCATGGAAGCCGACGATTTGGATGAGATAGCATATAAGGAAATGAAAAGGAATTTTAAAAGATTCAACATTTCTCATATGCCGGTGATAAATAAAATAGATACTGTTCCAAAACATAGGTTGACTGAGATAAAGAATCTATTCCCAGATGCAACTTTCGTTTCATCTTTCAATGAAAACACTGTATTAAAATTCAAAGATGAATTAATCAACAGGATAGACAAATTTGATCAACAAGAAGCTACAATGATTGGCGATATCGTTCCATATAGCGGAAAAGTGATTATGGTTGTACCTATAGATTCGGAAGCTCCAAAAGGAAGAATAATATTGCCGCAGGTTCAGTTGATTCGCGATTGTTTGGATAACGGTATAAAAAGCTATGTCACTAGAGATGTCGAGCTTAAAGATGCTCTAGCTGATTTAAAAGATGTAGATTTAGTAGTGACCGACTCTCAAGCTTTTAAAGAAGTAAGTGAAATTGTACCACAAGATATTAAATTGTCATCGTTCTCGATACTTCTATCTAGAACAAAAGGTGATTTGAATGAATTCATTAAAGGTGTTCATGCTCTCGATAAATTAAAAGAAGGTGCGAGAATATTGATATCAGAAAGCTGCACCCACAACAGCACTTGTGAAGACATAGGAAGATTTAAAATTCCCAGAGCCATAAAAAACTATACAAATAAAACCTTTAATTATGATGTAAGATCCGGAAATGGTTTTCCTTCAGATGTATCTAGTTACGATCTTGTCGTGCACTGTGCATCATGCATGCTTAATAGAAAATCGATGCAAACCCGCATACAGCTTTGCCGCGAAAATAATGTTCCCATCACCAATTACGGGATATTGCTGGCATATTTAAATGAAATTTTACAAAGATCAATAGAAATATTCAATTATTAGGAGATGATATCATGAGTACATTAAAAACAGAAGAATGGGTAAAACAAGTAATTAAACAAGATGAAATCGACAAATATCTTATTGACGGCAAAGACTTTATTGATGATAACGAAATTAAAGAAAAATTAAAAACTAACCGCAGTTCTGATAAAGAATACATACGGAGCATAATTAAAAAATCACTATCAATAAATACTCTATCACCAGATGAAACTGCAACTTTGCTTAATTTACAAGACGAAGAGATGTGGGAGGAGTTGCATGCTGCTGCCTATGAAATCAAAAGAAGAGTATACGATAATAGGATAGTATTTTTCGCGCCGTTATACTGTAGTAATTTGTGTGTAAACAGCTGTAGATACTGCGGTTTTAGAAAAGAAAACGAGGATGAAGTGCGAAGAATCCTATCTATGGAAGAAATCGAGAAGGAAGCAGAGGGCATTCTTGATAGCGGAAATAAACGCGTTATGGCTGTATTCGGAGAACATCCGACATCAGATATCGATTATATTTGCGATTCTCTTAAAGCAATATACAAGGCAAAAAAAGCAGCTCCAAGAAGCGGAAAAGATAGCTATATCAGAAGAGTGAACGTCAACGCCGCTCCTCTTAGTACAGATGACCTAAAAAAATTAATGGATGTAGGAATTGGAACTTACCAAGTTTTTCAAGAAACGTACAATAAAGAAATGTACAAGTATATGCACCCAGCTGGTATAAAATCCGATTACAGATGGCGTTTATATGCACTTCACAGAGCTATGGATGCCGGCATAGATGATATTGCTATCGGAGCCTTATTTGGACTATATGACTGGAAATATGAAATGATGGGTTTGCTGTATCATGCAATCGATCTGGAAAACAGATACGGAATCGGACCTCATACCATTTCAGTTCCTAGACTTAATGTAGCTGCAGGCTCTAGCATCAGCAGCGATTCTGGGTATCTTATGTCAGATGAAGATTTCAAAAAACTTGTGACTATAATAAGACTCTCCGTTCCTTATACAGGTTTGATTGTTACAGCAAGGGAAACTCCCGAAGTCAGAGATTCTCTTATCGGAAACGGATATACGCAAATGGACGCTTCTAGCAAAATCGGTATTGGAGCATATAGCAAACATTCCGATACGCAAGAAAAGGAAGAACAACAATTCCTTCTCGGCGACACGAGAACCCTGGATGAATGTGTTTACGGTTTGGCTCAAAATGGCATTATCACTTCATTTTGTACCGCTGGGTATAGATGTGGCAGAACAGGTGATAAAATAATGGGCTTGCTTAAAAATTGCGTCGAAGGTAAATTCTGCAAATTAAACGCTGTATTGACTTATAAGGAATACCTGGATGATTACGCTTCTGACAAGACAAGAGAACTTGGAGAAAAATTGATAGAAAAGGAAATGGAAGCGATAAGAGAAATGCCTTTCTATAAAGATAAGAATTTACTCACTACTTTTGAACGGTACTATGAAAGAATCTCTCAAGGCGAAAGCGATATCTATATATAATATTAATAAAAAAATCAATTAATGGTGCACCCTTCTAGTGAAGAAAGTGCACCATTTGCTTTTTATTCTACTATTTCATTAATCTCATTATTCTAATTACACAGTTCAACAGCAATTTATCAGAGACGGCATATGCCTCCTCTAACGACATCGGTTTATCAATAATGCTAAATATCGAAACTATTCCAGATTTATATATTTCATCTGAAACATCACCGATAGAGCCGACTACAGCAACAGTCGGAACATCGTATTTTTTCCCCAATCTCGCGATTCTAACAGGTAATTTCCCACTTGTTGTCTGATTATCTATTTGACCTTCACCTGTGATGATCAAATCAAATTTGGATTCCATAATTAATTTCTCGATTCCTAAAACTTCTTCAATAATGTCAAACCCAGGTCTCAACTTTGCATCCAATACCCCTACCAGACCAGCACCCAACCCTCCAGCTGCACCAGCGCCTGGTATATGAGCTACATCTTTGCCAAAGTCTCTCTGAACAACCTCCGCGAAATTTCTAAGCCCGATATCCAACAATTTCACCATTTCAGGACTTGCACCCTTTTGCGGTGCATAAACATAAGCTGCGCCATTTGGTCCATACAAAGGATTATCTACATCACACGCAACTGTTATTTCAATGTTTTTCAATCTAGCATCAAGATTATTAATGTCAATCTTATATAAGTCTAACAGTCCGCGTCCACTACTTGAATTTTTCTCACCTTTAGAATTAAACAATTTAGCACCTAACGCTTCAATCATTCCCATTCCACAGTCATTAGTAGCGCTTCCACCTATACCTAGAACTATTCTCTCACACCCTTTATCAAGGGCATCGGCAATCAACTGACCAGTACCGAAAGTTGAAGTTTCCATTGGATTTCTAAATTCTATACTAATAAGCGGCAATCCCGAAGCTGCCGACATCTCTATAACAGCTGTTTTTGATTCTTTTAAATAACAATATGAAGCTATTGCTAGATCATATCTCGGACCGAATACATCAACCTCAACTTTCATTCCTCTACCACTGGCTATAACAGCTTCAACCATTCCCTCGCCACCATCGGCCAGTGGCATCTTTATTATTTCAGCATCAGGCATTATTTTTAATATTCCCTTTTCGGCAATATCACAAAATTCCACCGCTGTTAAATTTTCTTTAAATGAATCTGGTGCCAATAGTATTTTCATCATTAACTCCTCTAATATTTAACTCATGAATTTTCCAGTATAGTTATATTATACATATCTCTCGGTTACCTTAATATATATTAAACCATTCAAATTTGATATAATCAACGGTGACCGAGACAATATCATAAAAAATATCTTATATAGGAGATTTTAAAATGAAAAAATGGATATCCACATTACTGCTTCTATTTTTTATCTCATCAAATGTTTTTGCAAACAGCGCAGCTCCTTATCGATTGCCTAATCAATCAAGTATATATTTCGACTCTGATTCCGGAGTCATTCTATATCACGAATCAATTGAAATAGCTCTCAGTGATGATTTAAATAGAGCCGACTATAGAGTTGTATATGAATTCAAAAATACACATAACAAAAACCTCGAACTACCCATATGGTTTTTAACCAATGGATACAACGAATATTCATTTGATGTATGGTTAGATTCAAAAAAAATAAAAACATCCAAAATAGATGTCGATATTGATAGTATTCATAATTGGTCTATTGATGTCAGTCCAAATTTTGTAACTCCCAAAAATTATAAACCTATCGATATGGGAATGAACTATTATCACAATTATAGTCAAGTGAATATCGAGGAATTCATTCTCACTATTCATCCTGATGAAATTACTGAAGTTGTTGTTGAATATTCTGCAAATAGCGGTTATATTAGAAAAGACGAATATTTCGCTCAATTGAATACACAAATCTACTATTTGTCGCCGGCATCATTTTATGAAGGTGATGCAAAGGTAGATATCGACATCATAGTTCCAAACAACACTTTGATTGGATCAAATCTACCATTTGATTCATCTCAAGACAATGTCTATAGAGTTTCTGATTACTCTATTGGAACTGAAAATTTGTATCTGACTTTTTTAAATAAAAACGATTTATTTCTCGGAACCAATAGCAGAATGCAATACTATAAATATTTAGCTTTAATATTTATCATACTTATTGCGTTAACTGTATATTATAGAAAGAAAAAAAGAACCAAAAGATTATTAATAGGTTTAATGGTTATAAACATTTTATTGATATTTGCACGGCCAACATCTGGAACGATCTTTATGCTTATATTTTTATCTCCATTAATTATAATTGCAGTGGTTGCTTTTCTTATAACTATAATCTATAAACATAAAAAAAGGCTTATCAAAGGAGACAAACTATGAATAATACTACTGAGCAACAAAATTATAAAATTATATACTTTTCATTTATATGGCACGCATTTTTCCTAGCACTTACGATGTCTATGTTGGATTTAAACACTGTATTCCCGTCACTTGTTTCAGAGTTGACAAAATCAAAATTCATTTTTGGTGTACTCTACTCGATCATGCTCGGTGTACCTCTTGTTTTTAATATCGTATTCTCGCATTATTTAAAATCTTTCAAATACAAGAAAAAATTCTTATTGACTGGTATTTATCTTCGATCCATTTCTTTTCTTGGAATGGCGTTTTTTACTTATAAATTCGGCGCATTGCATCCGAACTTGACACTTTATAGTTTCTTCATATGGGTATTTTTATTTTCTATCAGCGCTGGTTTTGCCGGTATATCTTTTGCAGACATCATGGCAAAAACTTTGAATAGTAAAAGAAGAACAGAACTATATGCAATCAAGCAATTTTTCGGTAGTTTCGCTGCGTTTTTAGGCGGACTTGCGATTTCTAAAATATTCAGTTCATCTTCATATGGATATCCTCTTAATTATTCAATAAGTTTATCCATTGGATTTATCGGGCTTTTCATAGCTTCATTGGGATTCCTTCTAATCAAAGAACCACCTTCTGAAGTTAAACATATTGAAAACGACACATTTATTTCTTACTTGAAGAACGTTCCTAAGATACTGACGGAAGATAAAAGGTTTAGAAAATTCATTATAGTTGAAAACCTTGCTAGTTTCAGTATCATGATACTTCCGTTTTATATGATATTTGCTAAAGATATATTCAATGTCGATAATTCATATATTGGAAAATATTTAATCTTTCAAATAATCGGCACTATATTTTCTAACTTCATTTGGGTATTCATAGCAAAGAAATCCAATTCAAAAACCATTATTAAAATATGCATTATGATAGGTGGTTTAATTCCGATAGCAGCAATTTTATTATCAAAATTAGGACCTGATTATTTCATAGTACTTTTCATCCTCATCGGATTCGTTATAAGTGGCAGAAGAGTAGGCTTCGAACCTTATCTTTTGGATATTGCGCCAAGTGATAAAAGAACTGAATACTTGGGAATACATGGTACTTTAAATATTTTTATTGTCATTTTACCCATTCTCGGCGGTACATTCATCGATTTAATCGGTTACTATTTTACATTTATCATGGTTACATTTGCTATGATTACAGCTCTCGTTTTATTTAATGCTAAAGACTAACTATTCTATAGAATTATAATTTCTATTTATAAAGGCAAAGGAAAATCTTCCTTTGCCTTTATTTCTCTCACAACTACTCTCCATTGATTTATTTCGTTATAATATCTGGATAATTCGAGAAAATTCCATCTACTCCCCATTCTTCCATTTGCTCTGCAATTTCTTTCTCATTTACAGTATAAATCAATACCTTTAATCCCGCATCATGCATATCTTTCACTATTTGTTCATTAATAAATGCTGCACTTTGATTAAAACTATACTTATTTAAATTATTATCTGCTAAATATTTAACCGGTTCAACTAAATTCGAAGATACCAATACACCTATTTTTACTGTATATAATCCAATTAACAGCTTAAGACATTCATGATTAAACGAAGAAAATATCGAGTTTTCAATTCTTCCCGCTTCGGAAACAATCCTAAATACTTCTTTTTCTATTTCTCTTTTATCAATAATGAGTTTCTTAATTTCAATATACACTTCAATATCTTCTGGAACTACTTCAAGAACTTCTTTAAGTGTAGGAATCTTTTCACCTTCAAATTCTTTTGAAAACCAGATTCCAGCATCCAGATTTTTTAGTTCAGCCAAAGTTTTGTTCATGATTAATCCTTTACCATCAACTGTTCTTCCAAGAAAATAATCATGATGCACAATAATCTCTCTGTCTTTCGTCATTTGAACATCGAACTCAATCGCTTTTACTCCTATTTCTACCGCAAGTTTAAAAGCACTTATTGTGTTTTCTGGAGCATATCCTGAAGCTCCTCTATGTGCTATTATTTTCATATTATCCCCTCTTATAACCAAACATTTTCAATATTAATTGGTTTATTTTAATAATACCCTATTTTTAACATTTCTATCTATTTCACTTCAACTACTTCACTGATTTTATGTGCATTAAAAAAACTATGTTTACACTAGAAAGGACTACTTCTATGAATACATTTATATTTATGATAATATTTAATTAATATTTGAATTTATTGCTTCTAAAGCAGGGATTATATTTTTATCGACAAGTAATATATTTGATCTTTGAGATATATTAAACAGAAAGTTAAATACATTTGTAAAGTTTTTAATAAAAGTTTGAGAAGACTGCGATATTGTTACAATCAAAATGCTGTTGGAATTTCAACAAACAAACGAGCGATATGAAAATATTAACAATTTTCATTGGAGGAGACTAACCATGAAGAAAAAATATATTTTGGCGTTTGACCAAGGAACCACAAGTTCGAAAGCAATTTTATTCGACAAATCTGGTAATATCGTAAAAACAGCTCAGAAAGAATTTACACAATTTTATCCAAATGCTGGCTGGGTTGAACATAATCCAATTGAAATTTGGGCAACTCAATCAGGAGTAGCCAGAGAAGTTTTAGAATCTGCTGGAGTTGACGCGAATGAAGTTGCTGCAATAGGTATTACAAATCAAAGAGAGACTACTGTCGTTTGGGATAAAAACACTGGAAAACCTATTTATAATGCAATCGTATGGCAGTGTAGAAGAACTGCTTCAATATGTGATGATATCAAATCTAAAGGATTAGAAGATTATTTTAGGAAAACAACAGGTTTAGTTGTGGATGCATATTTTTCAGGAACTAAAGTCAAGTGGATTTTGGATAATGTAGAAGGTGCTAGAGAAAAAGCCGATAACGGCGAATTATTTTTTGGAACAATCGATACTTGGTTAATCTGGAATCTTACAAGAGGAAAAATTCATATAACAGATTATTCAAATGCTTCAAGAACGTTGTTATATAATATAAGAGATTTAAAATGGGACGAAAAAATTTTAGAAAAATTGAATATTCCAAAATCAATGTTGCCTGAAGTTAAACAGTCTTCAGAAGTATATGGAATGTGTGATTCTAGCATGTTCGGTGTAGAAATCCCAATAGCAGGTATTGCTGGAGATCAACAAGCCGCTCTATTCGGGCAAGCGTGTTTCGAAGAAGGTATGGTAAAGAATACTTATGGAACAGGATGCTTCATCTTAATGCAAACTGGAGAAAAGATGGTTGAATCTAACTATGGTTTATTGACAACTATAGCTTGGGGTATTGATGGCAAAATAAATTATGCACTGGAAGGTTCAGTATTCATGGGCGGCGCTACTATCCAGTGGTTAAGAGATGAAATGAAGTTGATTTCTGATGCTGCGGATAGTGAATACTTTGCAACTAAAGTTGAGGACACAAATGGAGTATATTTAGTACCTGCATTTGCCGGTTTAGGTGCTCCTTATTGGGATATGTATGCTAGAGGTACAATGGTAGGATTGACGAGAGGCTCTAATAAAAACCATATCATTAGAGCGACACTTGAATCGATAGCATATCAATCAAAAGATGTTATTACAGCTATGGAAATGGATTCTGGTATAGAACTAAACACCTTAAAAGTTGATGGTGGAGCAACAGCTAACAACTTCTTGATGCAATTTCAATCAGATGTTTTAGGAACTAAAGTAGATCGACCAATAATAACAGAAACTACTGCTTTAGGCGCTGCTTATTTAGCAGGTTTGGCTGTAGGCTTCTGGAAGTCTAAAGATGAAATAACTAAAAATTGGGCAGCAGATAGAACTTTTATGCCTAAAATGTCAGAAAAAAGAAATACATTTTTATATAAAAATTGGCTTCGTGCTATAGAACGCGCAAAAAATTGGGTAGTATAGCGCCGTTCAAATCTATGTATTCTGATAAAATCAAAATCAATAAAATATTTCGACAGGAGCAATAAAAACCACTTTGAGCGATTTAGGAAAAATAAGTCTACTTAATAGTGGCTTTTTAATAGGGAGGAATAAAAATGTATGATGTCGCCGTAATCGGAGCAGGCGTTATCGGTACCGCAATTGCTCGCGAATTATCAAAATTCAACGCAAGTATTGTAATACTTGAAAAATGCAATGATGTATCAACCGGTACAACTAAAGCAAATAGTGCAATCATTCACGCTGGATACGATGCACCTTTTGATACTTTAAAAGGAAAAATGAACGTTAAGGGCAATGAAATGTATGATAAAGTATGCGATGAATTATCGGTTCCATTCAGGAGAATTGGTTCATTAGTAATTGCACATAATAAAAAAGAAATGAAAACGATTCAAGAGTTATTTGATAATGGCATTAACTTAGGTGTGCCTGATTTAGAGCTTTTGGATAGTAAGAAGGTTTTAAAAATGGAACCTAATTTAAACAAAGATATAATTGCTGCTTTATATGCTCCAACTGCAGGTGTTTTAGAACCTTGGGAACTTGCAATTGCGTATTGTGAAAATGCAATTGATAATGGAGCAGAGTTAAAACTGAACTTTGAAGTTAAAAAAATAAAGAAAGAAAATGATACTTTTATCATCAAATCTGATAGCGATGAAATTCAAACAAAACACATTATAAATGCTGCTGGAGTTTATTCGGATTCTATTTATAAAATGGTGACAGAAGCTGATTTTGAAATTCACCCGAGGAGAGGCCAATATTTCTTATTAGACAAAGCGGCAGGTAATCTAGTTAATCACATTATTTTCCCTTGTCCAACAAAAATGGGGAAAGGGACGCTGATAACTCCTACAATTGAAGGCAATATAATTATCGGTCCTGATTCTGAAGATCTAACTGTTGGTGAAAAAGAATCTACAAACACTACAATCAATCGTTTAAATCATATAAAAAATTTAGCTGAAAATATCTGTGTTAATATTCCATACAATTTAAATATTACAACATTTGCTGGATTAAGAGCTGAACCAACTGACGGAGACTTTATTATCGAGGCTTCAGATAAAGTTAGCGGATTTATAAATGTTGCTGGAATTAAGTCTCCCGGACTTTCTTCAGCTCCTGCTATTGCCGAATACGTTATAAACATATTTAAAAAATTAAACCCTGAAATGAATGTTAATAAAGATTTTAATCCACTAAGAGATCCTAGGATTAAATTTAAGGAATTATCAAATATTGAGAAGGATAAATTGATAAAAAAAGATCCCCGTTATGGAAATATCGTGTGCAGATGCGAAACAATTACTGAAGGTGAAATCGTTGATACAATTCACAGAAATGCTGGAGCACGGACTGTTAATGGAATAAAACGAAGAGTAAGGCCTGGTGCAGGCAGATGTCAAGGTGGATTTTGTGGACCAAAAGTAATAGAAATTCTGGCAAGAGAATTAAATATTCCTTTAGAATCTGTAGCACTAGAAAATCTCGGATCAGAAATACTGATAGGTAAAACTAAGGGCGGTGTGCACAATGATAAATTATGATATTGTCGTTATAGGTGGCGGTCCAGCAGGACTAGCCGCGGCTATTGCTGCTAATAAAAAAGGCATTGATTCAATTTTAGTTATTGAGCACAATAAAGAATTAGGTGGCATTTTACAACAATGCATTCATAACGGTTTTGGATTAGTTGTTTTTGATGAAGATTTAACTGGTCCTGAATATGCAGAACGATTCATCAATGAATTAAAAGAACATAATATTGAGTATAAAACAGATACTATGGTTCTAAAAATAACTGAAAATCGTCAAATTGCTGCAGTGAACAGCACTGATGGCATGATTAATATAAATGCAAAAACTATTATTCTAGCTATGGGTTGTAGAGAGAGAACAAGAGGTGCAATATCAATTCCAGGATTTAGACCTGCAGGTGTATTCAATGCTGGTACAGCTCAAAAATATATAAACATTGACGGTTATATGGTTGGAAAAAAAGTAGTGCTCTTAGGTTCAGGGGACATCGGTCTCATCATGGCAAGAAGAATGACATTAGAAGGCGCAAAGGTTCTCGCTGTAGTTGCAAGAAAACCATATCCCGGCGGTCTTATGAGAAACGTTGTACAGTGTTTGTATGATTATGATATTCCCTTAATGCTCAGACACAACATCACTAAAATCAATGGAAAAAATAGAGTTGAAAGTGTAGTGATTCATAAATTAGATGAAAACGAAAAACCTATACCAGGAACAGAACAAATATTTGAATGCGATACGCTATTGCTTTCAGTAGGTTTAATCCCTGAAAATGAATTATCGAGAGAAGCCGGAATTAAAATTGATCCTGTAACTAAAGGACCTGTTGTCAATGAAAGTATGGAGACGTCGATCGAAGGTATTTTTGCTTGTGGAAATGTAGTTCATGTTCACGACCTCGTTGATTTTGTAACGGAAGAAAGTCGACGTGCTGGAAAAGCGGCAGCTCGAAAAGTTATTAAAGAGAGAAAAGTACATATTCCTGACATAAAAACTAAAGCTTCAAATGGTGTAAGCTATATAGTTCCTCAAAATGTGAATTTAGATGACATCAACACTGATTTATCATTGTTAATGAGAGTTAAAACCGTTTATCATAATGCGAAGTTAATAGTAAAAGCTGATGAAGAAGTGATTATGAGTTTAAAGAGACCTCACCTTGCCCCGGGAGAAATGGAACGAATAGATATAAAAAAACAATTGTTATCTAAATCATTTAACGAATTAACTGTTGAAGTGTTAAAGGAAGGTGAATAATAATGAAAGAAAAAAAAGTTGTTTGTATTGTTTGCCCGATAGGTTGTAGGTTAAATGTATATGAAGATTCTTCTCAGGAAAAAGGATATAATGTTGAAGGAAACAAGTGTCCAAGAGGAAAAGTATATGGAATTAAAGAAATGACAAATCCTACACGTATGCTTCCGACAACTGTGGTTATAAAAAATGCATTTTTAAGTCGTTTACCTGTAATAACAAATCAACCAGTACCTAAACCGATGATTTTCGAATGCATGAAGGTCATTAATTCTATAGAGGTTGAAGCTCCAGTTAAAATCGGGGATATTCTTGTAGAAAACATATTGGATACAGGCGTTGATATTGTTGCTACTAGAAGTATGGATCGGAAATAAAAATATCAAAAATTGTTTCTAGAGAAACAGCAACATTTTCAACAGTTGTTAGAGTTTTAGCAGTATACGTTTTCCAATTTTTTCTATGAATTGCTGATAAAACGAGAGATTGCTCTTGACAAAAAAAATTCACCAAGAAAATTTATACTCTCAGTGAATCTAAAAACTATAACAAAATTGATAAAAATAAAACATTTTCTTTTCCTGCCTTAAATATCAAGTATCTTTTTTACCTGCTCTACATCTTTGTCTCCTCTACCCGAAAGATTCACAATAATTATTTCTTCTTTAGATAAAGTTGGAGCAAATTTCATCACATAAGCAATGGCATGAGAACTTTCTAAAGCAGGAATGATCCCTTCGACTTGAGATAATTCAACAAAGGCATCTAAGGCTTCTTTATCAGTAACAGCAGCATAGTTTGCCCTTCCACTCTCTTTATAATACGAATGTTCAGGACCTACTCCAGGGTAATCCAGTCCCGCTGCAATTGAATGCACAGGTAAAGGATTCCCATCTTCATCTTGAAGATTCAAACATTTAAATCCATGGATAATTCCGGGTTTACCCAGCGTCATTGTTGCTGCGTGTTCCTCTGTATCAAGCCCTTTTCCAGCAGGTTCTACACCGATGATTTTAACACTTGTGTCTTTATAAAACGGATGAAACAAACCCATGGCATTACTCCCTCCGCCTACACAAGCAACTAGATAATCCGGCAATCTACCTTCTTGCTCAATTATCTGTTCTTTTGCTTCAATACCGATTATACTTTGAAATTCCCTAACCATCACCGGATACGGATGCGGTCCGACGACAGATCCAAGCAAATAATAAGTATTGTCTTTGTTCTCAATAAAATCTACCAATGCAGCATCTACCGCATCTTTAAGTGTCTTAGAACCTGTCTCTACAGAAACCACATCGGCTCCCAACAATTTCATCCTGAAAACATTTAGAGCTTGTCGAGATATGTCTTTTGCACCCATATATATGACACAGTCAATATCGAACATAGCGCAGACTGTAGCCGTTGCTACACCGTGCTGACCAGCACCTGTTTCAGCGATGATTCTTTTTTTACCCATTCTTTTTGCAAGCAACACTTGACCGATCGTGTTGTTTATTTTATGAGCTCCCGTATGATTTAAATCTTCACGTTTCAAATAAATCCTACCTCCATCGAGCTTTTTCGTTAATCTCTCAGCATAGTACAAAGGATTAGGTCGACCCGTATACTGTTTATGGTAATACTTCAACTCATCGATAAATGTCTGATCTTCGATATTCTTATAGAAATTAACTGCCACATCTTCTAATATCTCCTTCAAAGGTTCCGGTACGAAAGTTCCTCCAAATTGTCCAAAAAATTCTTTTCTTTTCATAATAATTCCTCCTTTAATTTATGTGCAATGTAGAATACGGGCATTAAAAAATCCCCTACCCATGTTAAAACATGGATAGAGGACGTATATACGCGTTGCCACCTCTTGTTGCTTATTCGAAAATAAGCATCTCTTTTCAGATACGGGACAATGATCCGATATCCTATCTCTATAACGGGAGAAACCCGGACAATCCTACTATTAGTTCAGATGCCACTCATAAGCCCATTCGATTATTTTTAAACCGTCGGATTTCCATCATCACCGACTTTCTATAGATTCGTCAAACAATCTACTATTCTTACTCAACGCTTTAAAAAATATATTTCATTCATTTTACAAAATCCTCTTATAAAAGTCAACTGTTTTTTTAATAAATATTTTTATTGTTCGATAATTTCATTTCCATCTTCATCGACAGCTACTACAGATCCACGAAATCCAGATGGGGAATCCATAAAAGTTTCTCCTTCCATTCCCGGAAATGT
>JAYENG010000284.1:0-6054 GCA_034721975.1 Bacillota bacterium | reverse complement strand
TTTAACTTTCTTGATCAAATCTTTTGATCAAGAAAGTTAAAGATATTATGCAGGAAGCGTTTAACCAAGGGCATTTGGCAAATGATGAAGCAACACTTAAAGACGACGTAGAGAGATTGCTTAAGCTAGAGCTGAGGAAAAGAAAAATAAACGATGAAGAACTTAATATTGAAGCGTATTTGAGGCAGTATGAAGATGGTGCGAGATACCCATATCCTGGAAAACAAATTCTGCTAGAGGGCAAAGCAACGATAGAAAAGATTTTAGAAAATTATGAGGAAATGAACTTTTTCAATGCTGTTAAAGCTGCAGAAAAAGATTTGCTTGATTACAGTAAAGATTCGGAAGATGTAAAAGAGTTCTTCAAGAATAAAAGGAAGCATTTTGACAATGCAGTGGAGCAGATAGAGAATTTTAAACTGAGCGAAACGTATGTAACGGATGAAGAAGCTATTGCCACAATTAAAGAGATAAAAGATATCGTAAAAATGCCGAATCCTTATCGAGAAATTCATCGCCTGCCTGAGCTTAGAAATAAGTTTATAGCGATATTTACTGAACTATTAGAGCAGGAGAGTGAACTGGTTAAGGGTGTGGTAATAAGCAACAGGGAATCGGCACGGAATTATCTGAATCAAGCTGAGATATCTGAAAACGGTAAATATGGGTTGGTGGAAAAAATCAATTCTAAATTTGAAAAACTGATGGATGAATTGAGCAGGGCGAAGGTCTTCAGAGATGTTGTTTTCAAGAAAGATGAAGCAAGCAGGGCGAAAGATCTGCTTGTTCAGGAAATAGATGCGATTGAAAAGCAAGAGAAAGCTAGAACGGATGGTAACAACAAAGTAAAAGATCCTGGGCCAGTCAAGGAAGTCAAGAAAGTTAAGAAACTCAATTTGACAGAGTATACAAAGGCATTCAAGGATATTGAATCGGATATTGATCTTGAAGATGTTGTAAACAAGTTTAGAGAGCTATTGAAAGAAGAAATGAAAAAGAACGATGTGATCAAGTTCTTCTAGGGAGGATTCAAGATGTCAAAGCAGAAAAATCTAAAAGCAACTATGGATGTTAATGGCAATCCTATTGCAGTAATTTCAAATGGAATAGATCAGAATGATTTTATATCCATTACGGATATTGCAAAATATAAGAACAAAGACGACGCTAATGATGTAATCAAGAATTGGTTAAGGAATAGAAATACCATTGATTTTCTGGGTCTATGGGAGACTTTGAATAATCCTGAATTTAAACCCGTCGAATTCGACGGGTTTAGAATAGAAGCAGGAACAAATGCATTTGTGCTTTCTCCTAAAAAATGGATTGAAACAACAGGAGCCATCGGATTAATTTCAAAAGCCGGAAGATATGGCGGTACATATGCGCATAAAGATATTGCTTTTGAATTTGCTTCTTGGGTTTCTGCGGAATTCAAGTTATACATCATCAAAGAGTATCAGCGATTGAAAGAAGATGAAAACAGTCGATTATCGCTTGACTGGAATATTAACAGAACACTTTCCAAAATCAACTATAAGATTCATACGGATGCTATAAAGGAGCATTTGATTCCAGAAATATTACCGAAGCAACGCATTGGAATCACTTATGCTAGTGAAGCGGATCTGCTCAATGTAGCCTTGTTTGGAATGACGGCAAAAGATTGGAGAGACGGGAATCAAGATAAAAAAGGAAATATTCGGGATTATGCGACGATAGAACAACTTATCGTATTGGCAAATCTCGAAAGCTATAATGCCCAACTGATTGCACAGGAACTTGAGCAGCCAGAACGTCTTGTGATGCTGAATCAAATGGCTCAGAAACAAATGGTATCACTTATTGAGAATAAGAGTGTGGAACGACTTAATAATAGTAAAATGCTTATCGAAGGCAAGTTAGAGGAATAATGAAATAAGTATTTTTAAAAGGCTATAACTATATAATACGAGGAGAGAATAAAAATGAGTATACCAGAGTATTTGTTAAAATTTGGAGAATTAAAATATATGAAGAGTTTCGTTGAAGGAAATATCTATTTTTCTCATGCAAAACGTTTTAGAGAAATTGAAGATGAATTACGTAGAGGACAAGGCGATAAACTTGAAGGAAAAGCTGTAGTTAATAGTACTAGAGTTCGTGTTACAGATTTAGATAATCCTAATAATGTTATTGACGCTAAAGTTGGCGATGAAAGGATTACTGTGATGGTTGAAAGTGTTGATAATATGCCGGTGTTTTGTTTAACAGGACTTTATAACGAAAATTTTTGTGTTGAAGAAAATAGAGTTATAGTAAATAAAAATGTTTTAGAGACAATTAAGGAACATTTTCCTAAAGCGGATACTGTTGTTTTAATTAGAAAACCAGCTGAGTTTATACATAAAATAGAGACTGAATTTGTATGTAAAGTTGTTCATGAGAAAGTTCAGTATCTGAATATGAATCCAGTTGGTATGGAATGGGTTAAATTTGTTCATAACGGGAATGTTGAAAAACTAGATGGAAAAACGAATTACACGATGACAAAGGATAATTCTCATAGAATACTATTATGTAAAGATTTATTTTTCAGTAAAGAGAAAGAGTATCGATTGATATTACCCAACGAATTAATAAGTTCTCCCAAAATATATAAGTTTTCGAAGATAGATAATGCAGAAATTATTGAATTTGATAAGTTTTGTTCAAATGGATTTAATATTTAAAGACCCTAGTAATAGAATAGAGATGGCAGGTGAATAGGTTATGAATAAATCAGCAATAAAAGGCTTTTCCATCCGTGCAAGGCGAAAGCTCATTGAGGACATTACTCAGAAGGCATATGCCTTGGGGATTACCGATACAGGTAGATATGAAGAAATTGAGGAATTCGAAGGTGGATTCCGCATTAAGAATGCAGTTACTCAGATAATATATCCACTATCTTCGAAGAAAGAACGTGACAAGCTTATTGCCGAGATTAATAGAAAAGGTTTCGAGCAAGTTATGGAAGAAGTAGGGTACACATGGTTCAATAGAATTATCGCGATTCGATTTATGGAGATTAATGAATATCTGCCTGTAAAGGTTAGAATCCTATCTTCAGAAACAGAAGGCAAAATAGAACCGGATATACTTACAAATATCTATGATTATGTCGAAGAGCTGGAACTTGATAAAGAAAGAGTATTTGCTCTTAAAGAAAACCACAAGGATGAAGAACTATTTAAATACGTATTTATGAAAGAGTGCAATAATCTTGGCGAATTGATGCCGCAGGTATTTGAGAAGATTACAGATTATACTGAGCTTTTGCTTCCTGATAGATTATTGTCATCAGAATCAGTGATAAGAGATCTTGTTGATTCAATTGGTGAAGAAGACTTTAAAGAAGAAGTTGAGATTATAGGCTGGATGTATCAATACTATATTTCAGAGAAAAAGGATGAAGTGTTTGCTGCACTTAAGAAAAACAAGAAGATAACTAAGGAAAATATACCAGCTGCAACACAGCTGTTTACACCTAAGTGGATAGTTAAGTATATGACGGAGAATTCTTTGGGTCGTTTGTGGCAAGAGTCTCATCCTGATGAGGAGTTAAAGAATAAATGGAAATATTATATTGAACCAGAAGTGCAAGAAGAAGAAGTGCAAAAGAAATTGAACAAATTGAAAAATCCTAATTTATCGCCGGAAGAAATCAAAATACTTGATCCTGCTATGGGAAGCGGTCATATTCTAGTTTACGCATTTGATCTTCTATACGATATATATATATCAAGAGGATATGCTGAAAAGGATATACCAGCATTAATTCTCGAAAAGAATTTATATGGTCTTGACATAGATGAGCGTGCTACACAATTGGCGACTTTTGCTCTTCTAATGAAGGCAAGAGGCAAGAATAGACGATTCTTTAGAAATGCTGTTGATGTCAATTTATCTTCAATTAGAGAGAGTAATGGATTTTCTAAAGAGGCTCTGGAATACCTTGTGAATCCAGATGTGACACAGATTGAGAAATCAGCTCATTTAAGTGATGCTAAATATCTAGTTGATATTTTTAAGGATGCAAAAGAGTTTGGTTCAATATTAGATATAAAGTTGATTGATTTAAATACTTTGAATTGTAGAGTTGAAGAAATAAAAAATGGTCACAATCTAAACATGTTTGAGTATGGATATCGTAATGAAATACTTGATTATTATCCTTCACTAATTAAACAAGCAAGTATAATGACAACAAAATTTGATGTTGTAATTGCAAATCCACCATATTTAGCTAGTAAAGGTATGAGTAATAGGCTTCATGAAAAAGTGAGTACTGATTATATAAATTGTAAGAGTGATTTATTTGCAGTATTCATTAGTAAAGGATTTGACTATTTAAAGCCGGATGGATTTAATGCTATGGTCACAATGCAAAGTTGGATGTTTTTGACTAGTTTTAGTAAATTTAGAGAAAAATTAGTAAGTGAGAATACGCTTTTAAATCTTACACATATGGATAACATGGTTATGGGAATTGCTTTTGGAACTGTTTCATCAGTTTGGAGAAAACTAAAAGTTTCTGACTACATGAGTAATTATAGTTATGTAGAAATGAAGGATTTGACTAATAGCATACCTTGTGAATTTCCTGTTAAAAATGAACGATTATCTATAAAGAAATGGGACGATTTTAGGCATACGCCTAAACATGTTATTTGTTATTGGATGTTCGAACAAATAACACAACTATATAGGGATTCTACTAAGTTGAATGAAATTGCTGATGTGAAAAAAGGAATGAGTACAGCTGACGACAAGAGATTTTTACGGCATTGGTACGAAATAGATAAGAATAAATTTCAAATTTTCTCTAACAGTGACACAAAATGGTTCCTTTTGAATAAGGGAGGTAGCTTTAGGAGATGGTATGGAAATAATGAAATAGTGGTGAACTGGCAAAATGACGGAATGGAAATGAAGGCATTTAAGAAATCTGTTATAAGAAATAAACAGTACTACTTCAAGTCTGGATTAACTTGGACATATGTTACTAATGGTAAATTTAACCTTAGGTATTTTGAGAATGCCAGTTTTGCTGCTGTCGGTCCTTGTATATTCTCAAAGCATGATTTTTATTTGTTAGCTTTACTGAATTCTAAGATCGGGCAGTATTTTGTAGACCTAGTAGGTGGCGAAACGATCACTTATGAAGTAGGTGAAGTATCAACAGTCCCGATTGTAATGACTGATTCAGATATTAAGAATGAAATCGTATCGATTACTAATGAGTGTATTTCATTATCAAAGAATGATTGGGATAATAATGAAACGTCATGGAATTTTGGAAATCATCCTTTTCTCCAATTTCTTAACCCAAATTCATTTATTAAAGATACGATTGAAAACTATAACGAACATCTAACTAGTAATATATCAAAATTAAAGCACAACGAAGAAAGAATAAATAAAATATTTATTGAGCTGTACGGATTTGAACAGAAAATGGGTTATGAGATTACTAAAGAAGAAGTAACTTTACAAAAAGTTGATGTTGAACAGAGTATAAAGTCGTTTATATCTTATGCAATTGGTTGTTGCTTTGGCAGATACTCGTTAGATGAAAAAGGATTAGTATTAGCTGGCAAACATTATGAATCATCACTTTACTTAAAATTCAAACCAACTGAAGATAATATTATTTTAATTTCAGAAGATGACTACTTTGATAATGATATTCTTCATCGTTTTATCGAATTCATCAAAGTAACCTTCGGTGAAGAAACTTTGGAAGAGAACATTAAATATATTGCCGATGTGCTTAATCCAAAATCTAAAGGGACTTCACGACAAACGATAAGAACTTACTTTGTGAAAGACTTATATAAAGACCATTGTAAAATGTATAAGAAACGCCCAATCTATTGGATGATAGACAGTGGCAAAGAAAAAGGCATAAAAGTGTTGTTTTACATGCACCGCTATGATAAATCAACAATTGCTAGATTTAGAACAGATTATCTTCATGAGATTCAGAGATATTATGAGAATGACATTGAATTGACAGAAAAGACGAATGAT
>JAYENG010000283.1:0-6091 GCA_034721975.1 Bacillota bacterium | reverse complement strand
TGAGTTTATTGGAAGAATTCCAGTAATAGTTTCATTGGATGCCTTAGATGAAGAAGCTTTGATTCGCATTCTTCAAGAACCTAAAAATGCATTGGTAAAACAATATCAGATACTATTTGATATTGACAGTGTGGAGCTTAGTTTCGAGAAAGATGCACTTGTTGAAATAGCGAAACAATCAAAAGAGAGAAATACTGGAGCGAGGGGACTTAGGAGTATTGTTGAAAAAGTTATGCTTGATGTAATGTATGAACTGCCAAATAGAAGTGATGTTGAAAAGTGCATTATTACTAAAGAAGTAATTACTAAAGGACAAAATCCTACGCTCGTTTTGCATGATAAAGGAAACAAAAAAAAGGAATCCATATCATAGCGAGCTTATATGAGCTCGCTTTTTTAAATTTAATGAGGTGACAAAAATGGAAAATGAAAATAAATTTGAAACGTTGCCATTGATTCCATTAAGAGGATTATCTGTTTTTCCTTTTATGGTATTACATTTCGATGTCGGTAGAGAAAAATCAATAAAGGCATTAGAAGAAGCAATGTTGAGAGATCAACATATCTTCTTGACTACTCAAAAGGACATCGATGTAGATTTGCCGACTTTAGATGACGTTTATCAAATTGGAACAGTTTCAAAGATTAAACAAATGCTGAAACTTCCTGGAGATTCAATCCGTGTTTTAGTAGAAGGACTATATCGTGCAGAAATATCATCGCTTAAAAGCACAGAACCATTTTTTGAAGCGGATGTAGTATTACGTTATGATTCAGAGCATCAGAAGGATGTTGAAACTGAAGCGATGATGAGAATGGTACTTAGAACTTTCGAGAAATATGTTTCTGTGAGCAGCAAAATCTCACCGGAAGTCATATTGTCAGTAAGTTCAATTGATGAACCTGGACGTTTTGCAGATGTGATTTCATCACAACTCGTATTAAAAACAGAAGAAAAGCAACAGATCATAGAGGCTTATATACCTAAGAAGCGACTTGAAATCATTCATGAGATTTTAATTAAAGAAATTGAAATCCTTGAGGTTGAAAAACAAATCAATGATAAGGTAAGGACTCATATAAACAAGATGCAAAAAGAGTATTATCTAAGAGAGCAACTGAAGATGATCAAGAAGGAATTAGGGGAAGAAAACGATTTAGATGATGAAATAGATGATATGAACAAGCAACTCAAAAAACTTAAATTGCCTAAAAAGATAGGTGAAAAACTAAAAAAAGAAATCGATAGACTCAGTAAAACGTCTTCTTCATCAGCTGAAGGCAATGTAATCAGAAATTACGTAAACTGGATTTTAGAACTTCCTTGGAACAAGCAAACTAAAGATGTTTTAGATTTGAAGAAAGCAAGAAAAATATTGGATGAAGATCATTACGGACTCAAATCAGTTAAAGAAAGAGTATTGGAATATTTAGCTGTTAGACAACTAACCAAGAGTATGAAAGGTCCAATTTTATGTTTAGTAGGTCCTCCAGGGGTAGGTAAAACTTCTGTTGCAAAATCTGTAGCCAGATCACTAAATAGAAAATTCGTAAGAATGTCTTTGGGTGGTTTGCGTGATGAGGCTGAAATAAGAGGTCATAGAAGAACATATATCGGTGCTATTCCCGGTAGAATCATAAACGGAGTAAAAGAAGCGGGGACGAAAAATCCTTTATTTTTACTTGATGAAATCGATAAACTCAACGGCGATTTTAGAGGAGATCCAGCATCGGCATTACTAGAGGTTTTAGATCCGGAACAAAACAAAGAGTTTATTGATAATTATTTAGAAGTGCCTTTTGATCTTTCAAAAGTTATGTTTATTACAACTGCCAATTCACTCAGTACTATTCCAAGACCACTTCTGGATCGTATGGAAGTAATAGAAATCTCCGGGTATACTGAAGATGAAAAAGTGAATATAGCTGTAAGATATTTAATAACAAAACAGTTGAAAGAGCATGGTTTAAGTTCAGATAACATTTCAATTTCTGAAGATGCACTTAGATCTGTTATCAATCATTACACTAGAGAAAGTGGTGTAAGGGAGCTCGAAAGAAAAATTGCAACAGTCAGCAGAAAAGCTGCGGCTAAAATTGTTGAAGAGAAGATTAGCAGTCTTAGAGTTACAAAACGTAATCTAAATAAATATTTAGGCGTAGAAAGATATAAATACGATGAAATATATAAAGAAGACCAAATAGGAGTTGTAACAGGACTTGCATGGACCAGTGTAGGCGGAGTAACTCTAAGTGTCGAAGTGACGCCGATGAAAGGTACTGGAAAATTAGTTTTGACGGGTCAGCTGGGTGATGTAATGAAAGAATCGGCAACAGCTGGACTTAGTTATATTCGATCAGTTGCAAATCGTTATGGAATAGAAGAAGATTTCCACGAAGAATATGATATACACATTCACATTCCTGAAGGAGCTATTCCAAAAGATGGTCCATCTGCCGGTGTTACAATGGCTACAGCGATTGTGTCGGCACTCACTAAGAGACCTGTAAATAGATATGTGGCCATGACAGGTGAAATCACTTTAAGAGGAAGAGTACTGCCGATAGGTGGTTTGAAGGAAAAATCTCTAGCTGCAAAGAGGGCTGGAATCAAAAAAGTATTGATGCCTTTTGACAATGTTAAAGATTTAGAGGACATACCGAATTCAGTTAAAAAAGAAATTGAGTTTGTACCTGTTAAAACTATGGATGAAGTTTTGGAACATGCGCTTATGAGCGAGGAAATATCAGATGAGAATTAAAAGCATGGAATTTTTAATCAGTGCTGTAAAACCTCTACAATATCCTGAAGAGCAGTTACCTGAGATTGCATTTGCAGGTCGTAGCAATGTTGGAAAATCCTCAATGATCAACATGCTTTTAAATCGAAAAAACTTTGCTAGAACAAGTTCTACTCCAGGTAAGACACAGACTATCAACTTTTATGAAATCGATAATGCGTTTAGATTTGTAGATTTACCCGGATATGGATATGCAAAGGTTTCTAAAACACAACATGAATCTTGGGGAAAGATAATGAATACCTACTTGAATAAGCGCGAGAATCTGCTTGAAGTGATACAACTAGTAGACATCAGACATAAACCATCAGCTAAAGATAAAGATATGTACAACTGGATTTTGGAAGCTGGGTATAATGGAATCATCATTGCAACAAAGGCTGATAAAATGAGTAAAGGTCAGATTCAAAAACAACTCAATATGATACGAAAAGAGTTGGGTGCAAAAGAAAGAATAATCATACCTATTTCCACTCTGAGTAAGTTGAACAAGTATGAAGTTTGGGATTTGTTCAATGATATATTTGAGGCAAATGAATTCGATATACATTTGGAGAGACAAAATGATTCTAAGTAGTCTTTGTTATATCAGAAAAGACGGTAAAACATTGATGCTTAAAAGAGATAAGCGTGAAAAGGATTTTCATAAAGGGAAATTCAATGGAGTCGGCGGAAAGTTTGAATCAGGAGAAATTCCAGAAGAATGCTTGTTGAGAGAAGTATATGAAGAGACGGGTTTGAAATTAGTCGATTATCAATATGAGGGAATTATATCCTTCCCTAAATTCGATGGTGTAAATGATTGGTATACTTTTGTCTATACTTCAGATGATTTCACTGGTGATATTGTTGATTCTGATGAAGGAACCCTTCATTGGATCAATGATGGCGAGCTTGCAAGTTTAAACCTTTGGGAGGGAGATCCATATTTTCTAGAGTGGATATATTCTTCTGAATATAAAGATAGAACATTTAGTGCAAAATTTATTTACATCGATAAAAAATACATGTCACATGAAGTGATATTTAATAGGGGAGAAAAAAATGAATCCAATCATTGAGATTAAAATGACTAGCGGCAGGATGATAAAACTGGAGTTATATCCGGAAATCGCACCGAATACAGTAAATAATTTTATTAGTTTGGTTAATGAAAACTACTACGACGGACTGATTTTCCACAGAGTCATCAAAGGATTTATGATTCAGGGAGGATGCCCGAATGGGTCTGGGATGGGCGGCAGTAAACATGGTCAAATAAAAGGCGAGTTTAAGATCAACGGATTTGATAATAATTTGACTCATACAGCCGGTGTTATATCTATGGCACGTGCTCAAAATCCTGATTCAGCGAGTTCTCAATTCTTTATTATGCATAAAGATTCATCACATCTAGATGGACAATATGCAGCTTTTGGTAAGGTTATTGAAGGTATGGATGTTGTAGACGAGATTGCTGAAACTAGCACATCTTATGGAGACAAGCCTGTAGTAGAGCAAAAAATGGAATCTGTAACAGTGGACACCAAGGGCGTAGAGTATCCTGAGCCTGAAAGAATTAAATAAGTAGTATAGATACAAAAAATCAAGCACTTGAATCTAGAAATAGATCAGGTGCTTTTTTTAATGTTTAAGATTTAGATTTCTACTACAGCAGTAGAAATTATTATATTCTTTCCCCATCCTTATCAACAAAATACCCTTCAAATTCACAATCAAGAGCTTCAGCAATTTCATCAAGTTCTTTCATTGAAAAATTATCCCTTTTAAATTTATTAGCTAAATTCTGATTTGTTGTACCCAATCTAGTACTTAATTCAACTATAGTAATGTTTTTTCTTCTTAATAAAATGCGGATCTTTTCCCCCATGCTTAATTTCATTTTCATCACCTGCCTAAATATAATAATACACTATTGAGTGTGATTTATCAAAAGTATTTAAAATATAAAAAAATGAGCGAAACATCGCTATAATTAATTAATAAATGTATAATCACATCAACAAGTGAGAATCGAAAAGGAGAGAAAAGTATGAAAAAAAATATGAGTAAAGTTATCGCAGTGGTTTCTCAAAAAGGGGGAGTCGGCAAAAGTACGACTTGCAGGAATTTAGGAAATATTTTAGCAAAACGAGGATATAAAGTTTTGGTAGTGGATTGCGACAATCAATATAGTGTTACAGATTGTTTTGGTATTGAAAGTCCTGAAAAACTGGAAACAACATTGTACCATTTGATGATGGATGTAATCAACGACAAAGATCTACCACCAAAGGAAAGCTATATTATCAAAAGAGAGGGATTAGATATCATTCCAAGTAGTATGGAACTTTCAGCCATTGAGATCAACTTAGTTAGTACCATCAGCAGAGAATATGTTCTTAGAACTATCCTTGATGAAATTAAAGACGAATATGAGTTTGTTATACTGGATGCCATGCCTTCACTGGGGTTGATGACGTTAAATGTACTGGCGGCTTGCGACAGTGTTTTAATACCAGCTACACCAGAGTATCTGTCAGCTAAAGGCCTTGAATTACTTTTAAAAACCATAGTGAAAATCAAAAGAAGAATCAACTCAAAAATATCGTTTGAGGGAATCCTTCTCACAATGTTTGAAGAAAGGACAAATCTTTCTAAGAAAATATTTGAAATGATTAAAGTATCGTATGGAGAACATATAAGCATATTTGAAACAAGAATACCTAAATCGGTAAAAGTAGGTGAAGCAAATTTGAAAAGTATGAGTATAAGCGATTATATGCCTAACAATAAAGCGGCGATAGCATATGAAGAATTTACCGAGGAGTTGATTAATAATGACAGAAAATAAAGCGAAAAAAACAGAAACATTTGCAGCTATATTTGGAGATGATTTTAGTTTAGAAGATAATAATGAAAAAGATGACGGAGCAACAAAACTTAAACTAGAGACTCTAGTACCTTTTAAGAATCATCCTTTCAAATTATATGAGGGTGATAGATTTAACGACATGGTTGAAAGCATTAAAAATCTAGGAGTAATTGTTCCTATCGTTGTTAGAAAAAAAGGGCTTAGATATGAAATTCTGAGTGGACACAACAGAGTCAATGCTGCAAAATTGGCAGGTCTTGATGAAATACCTGCCGTTGTAAAAGAAGGATTAACTGAAGAAGAAGCAATTCTCATTGTTACTGAAACAAATTTAATGCAAAGATCATTTAGTGATCTAGCTCATTCGGAAAGAGCAACGGTTATTGCTACAAGACACAATGCTATGAGGAATCAAGGAGTAAGAACTGATCTTTTA
>JAYENG010000282.1:0-6103 GCA_034721975.1 Bacillota bacterium | reverse complement strand
AGGAGATTTGTTAGGTATAAAAGTTCTCGACCATGTTATAATTGGTATTGGAAAGTATTTTAGTATGAAAGAGGAAAATTTGATATAGAATGAGAGGATTTAGTTATGACAATATTTAAATGTTTACTACAAGACTTAGGAATAGATTTAGGAACAGCAAATACTCTTGTGTATTTAAAAGGAAAAGAAGTTGTTATCGATGAGCCTAGCATAGTAGCTCTCGATAAAAATAGTGGAAACATCATAGCTGTTGGAATGGAAGCAAAAAAAATGATCGGGAAAGCACCAAGCTCGATAGAGTTGATTAGACCTCTTAAAGATGGTGTAGTTGCCGATTATGATACGACATATAAAATGATAGAATATTTTTTAAATAAAAGTATTCCACATAGGAATTTTTTTACTCATATAAGAGTTGTTGTGAGTGTACCGTCTGAGGCGACAACGGTAGAAAAAAGAGCGGTGATTGAAGCAACGTTATCTGCAGGGGCAAAAGATGCTATGATAATAGAAGAGCCCGTTGCTGCTGCCATTGGTGCCGGTCTCTCGATTGAAGAGGCATTAGGGTATCTTGTTGTGGATATAGGTGGTGGAACGACAGAAATCGCTGTAATATCCTTAGGTGGAATAGTTGCCAGTAAATCGTTAAAAATTGCTGGAGATAAAATAGATGTGGCTATTGTCGAGCATGTCAAGAAAAAACATCACCTTTATATAGGAATAAGTACTGCTGAAAATATAAAAAAAGAAATTGGAACTGCCTATGATATGGAAAAGATTGATATGCAGGTTACTGGTCGAGATTTACTTTCGGGTTTACCGAAAACAGTCATAGTGAACAGCACTGAAATCTATCACGCGTTAAATGATATTTTAATAAATATAACTGATAGCATTAAAAATATTTTAGAAATAATCGACCCGGAATTATCAGCTGATATCATGATCGGTGGAATGACTTTAACAGGTGGTGGTGCGATGTTGAGAGGAATTGAAACTCTCTTCGCTGAAAAGTTGCAAATTCCTGTAAAACGAGTGGAAGATCCACTTAAAAGCGTGGCATATGGAACGGGATATTCTCTGCAACATTATGATGTGTTGAAAAAAGAAATGAACAAAATAAAGAAATTATAAAAGTGGTGAGAATTTGAAACAAAAAAATCGATTTCAAAAAATTATCGTTGTAATTACAATTTTTGTATTAATTCTTGTAACTGGTCTAACATTTGGTGGAAGAGAGAATATCACAAAGTTTGAAAATCTTTTAGGAAAGATAATAATGCCGGTGCAAAAGACTTTTGTTTTCACATCTGGATTAGTCGAGTCGGTTTTTGATCCGATTTTCAACATTTGGGAAAACAAGAGAATGATCGATGAAGTTGAAAAAGAAAACCAAACATTGAGAAAGCAATTAGTGGAGATGTCGTTAGACGCCAATGAGTATAGTGAACTGAAAAGTTTACAAAATGTGTTTGATTTTATCGATTATGATTTTGATGATTATTTGGTAGATACTATGGTCATATCGAAAGACCCGGGTAATTGGTTCAATATGTTCGACATTGATAGAGGACTTAAAGATGGCATTTATAAAAATTCAGTTGTTATAAATGGCGACGGGTTGATTGGACTTGTTTATGAAGTTGGTGATGATTGGGCTAAAGTTATATCGATAATTGATAATAAAAGTTCTATAGGCATGAAAATCGTCAATCCCGATCGTAGTTATGAAGGGATTATCAACGGCGGTATCGATGGAAATTTAAGGGGTTATTTGTTTGATCCAAAAGCAGAGGTCTTTGTGGGAGATTTAATAATAACTTCTGGTAAAGGGTTATATCCCGAGGGAATTATAATTGGAAAAATAAAAGACATCTGCAAAGATTCCGATAAACTGTTAACAGATATCATGGTGGAGCCGATTGTAAATTTTAAAAAAATGAATCGTGTATTAGTACTACCTAAAATAAACAATAGAAAAGAGGTGGAGTAAGCAAATGAAGAAAAGATATCTTCTTATTCTGTCTCTACTTGTTTTTCTTGTTCAAATTACTCTTGCCCAACAGATTAGGATAGTTGGAATTATTCCGAATTTGATTTTAATAGTGATTGTAATGTCAGTGCTGATATTTGATGATAAGGAAGGAATATATTTAGCGATTGCTTTTGGAATGTTGCAAGATATTTTTGTTTCTAAAGCTTTGGGTATTTTTATTTTAATCTATTCAATAATAGCGATTTCGCTTTACAGTGTAAAAGATTTTTTATTGAACGATTACAAATTAAGTGCGTTGTTAGGCATTTTTTTTTCAACGATATTTTATCATCTGATGTTTAGTTTGATTTGTATACTGTTGCGTGACACTACACGAACCATCCAATTTATAATTGAAATCACTTTAATAGAAACTATATACAATACTTTAATCATGTTTGTTGTTTATGGATTTGTTTTTAAACATACTAAAGGATATGAAATGAGATAGAGGTATAAAATGCTGAAAAAAATATTTGAAAGACAAAATATCATAGGAATTATTATCATAGTTGTTGTTGTCGTTTTAATTACTCGGTTGGCTAATTTGACAATAGTGAATGGAGAGTACTATAGCGAAAAAGCTATAAATAACCGCATAAAAAAGATATCAGAGGTTGCGAAGCGCGGAGAAATCTATGATCGTAATGGAGAATTGTTAGCTGGAAATATTCCGGCATTTACTATTCAATTCATGGGAGATGGATTGAATAGTGAAACTTTTAATCGAGTTGCAATAAAAGTGATTGATTTATTGGACTCCAACGGTGAAAATCATATTGAATTACCTATAGTTTATAATGGTGGGAATATAGAATATTCATATGACCTCGATATATTAGAGTGGCTGTTATCCAACGAATATAATGGATATGTGTCTGCTGCGACTGTATTTGGCAATATTCGGTTAAGAGAACAAATATCGGATGAACTCAACGACTATGAAGCTCAGAATTTTATGTTGTTAAAGGGAATCAAACTACCCATATCTGTAAAAACCATGAAATATATCAATGAGATGCATAAAGAAAATTTTTTGAAATCCTATGGTCTTGATATAGATACACAAGCTGAAGTAGCATTAGAGTATTTAAGGAATATAAAATCATATGGGATTGATGAAAGAATTTCTGATGAAAACGCAATTAAAATGTTGACTCTGAGGAATGCTATAAAAGAAAAGGGATATCTGGCATATGACCCTATAAAAATAGCTGGTGATGTCAGTCGAAAAACAGCTGTTCTCATAGAGGAAATGGGGATGGATTTACCTGGTGTCAATATTGCGATTGAACCTATCAGATATTATCCGAACAATGAATTGGCATCTCATATTCTGGGCTATTTAGGGAAGATTTCTAGTGTGAGAGAAGTGGAACAATATTTAAATAATTTAGATTATAAAAGAAACGACTTAATCGGAAAAACCGGTATTGAGGAAAAATTTGAAAATGTTTTAAAGGGCGATGATGGCTACAGGTATATTGAAGTCGATGCATATGGTCGTTTTGTAAGAGATGTTGGAGATAGTTATGATATCTTGGAATCTCTTGATCCGAAATCGGGGAATGATGTAAGATTGACAATAGACGTCGATTTGCAAAGAGTTGCAGAAGATTCACTTGAGAAATGGATCAACGCAATCAATAATGGAGGGATTTATGAGAATGAATGGGGAAGTGTTACCTATGATGCATTTGATAATGCCGAGACAGGTGCTGTTGCAGTTGTAGATGTTAAAACAGGAGAGGTGCTCACGTTAGCCAGTTATCCATCATATGATCCCAATTTGTTTTCTACAGGTATCAGCATTGTGGATTGGAATTCTTTGAGTCCTGAAAATTCCAGAAATCCTTTAGCGGCAAGGCCTCTTTATAACATTGCAACCTTGACAGCGGTACAACCCGGATCTGTATTTAAAATGATTACTGGGATTGCTGCTGTCGAACAAGGGCTTGATCCGGATAGGAAAATTTATTCCGATGGCGCTGTAAAAATCGGAAATAACTCTTTTGGCTGTTGGCTTTGGAACAATTATCATTTGAAACACGGTCCAATTGATTTATATAAGGCGCTTGAAGTCTCTTGCAATTACTATTTTTTCAATTTGGCGATGGGAATGGATTATAAAAATGATAAACCATTAGGAATAGATATGAATGCAACTACGTTGATAGACTATGCAAAATTGTTTGGTTTAAACGAAACTACTGGAATTGAAGTCTCAGAAGCTGTACGTGGTGTGCCGGATGAAGATAAGAAATCAAGGACAGTTTTGTGGGGACTTAGAATTAAATTAAGCGAAATAATAGATGAATATTTTCCTACTTTTATCGATGATGATAAAAAACAGGATACTATTAACGAAATATTATCTTGGGCTGAGGATAAACCATCTAGAATTTCAATTATTAATCAATTAATTGAATTGGGAGCCTATGACGACTTCTATTTTATAGCAGAATTAGCAGATGTAATAAAATATGATTATTTCAATAGAATTGGATGGTTTGAGGGAGACACTTTAAATATGGCCATTGGCCAAGGAGACCACATGTATACTCCGATTCAAATCGCGAGATATATAATGGCTATAGCCAATGATGGATATTTATATGATTTAAGTCTTGTAAAATCTGTTGATGGAAGAAAATATATACAAAATATTGATATCGAACAACTATTGGGAGACAGCGACACTTTGACTGTCATTAGGAGAGGTATGTATCAAGTAGCTCAAGGATCCAAAGGAACAGCAAGGAAATATTTTGCCGAATTTCCTGTAGACGTCGGTGCTAAAACTGGTACTGCAGAAAAGGAAGGCAAAATCCCTCCTGTAGACGAGGAAGAATATTTGATTGATAATTTACCACTTATAGATCCAACAATAGATATTGGAGAGCTTAATTTAAAAACAGAGGAAATTATAAAGACAAGGAATGAAGAATTAGCATCGTATGAAAAAGAGAAAAATGATATAGATGATTTAGAAAAAAATGCGGAGCTGACGAACAAAATCGAATATCTGATTACAAGTGGCTATTTAGCTAGAGATTCAGCTATGAGAAAGGCTATCAAAGAGTTAAGCGATTTGGAGTTGAATGATACGATTATCAATCAGTATAGGGAAGAGTATGGCAGTTATGCTTGGTTTGCAGGGTTTGCTCCATATGACGACCCGCAGATAGCTGTCGTTGTTTTGCTTCCGCAAGGTGGACATGGGGGTTATGCAGCTCCCATAGCCAGAGATATATTTGCACATTATTTAAAACTGGAAAAGGGTGAAGACGGTGATAAATAGAAAATTAATCAAGAATATAGATTATTCACTCTTGTTTTTTATAATTGTAATATTCATTATTGGTGTATTGGTTATTTCAAGTGCAACCAATTCTCATATCACAGGGTTGAACAGGCAAGTGAAAATGCAAGTTGTAGCTTTCATATTGGGCTTTGCTCTGATGCTTATCGTTATGTATTTCGATTATAGTACATATGGTGATTTTTACATGGCCGTATATGTGATATCTGTTATATTATTGCTTTTGGTGTATGTTCCTGGACTGGGCGTTTTCAGAAACAATGCGAGAAGTTGGATTGACTTGGGGATTATCGATATTCAGACTTCGGAAATCGCGAAAATAGGGTTTATAATATTTTACGCCAAGTATTTGGAGTCGAAGGTAGGACATTTGAATAATATAAAAGATATAATAAGTTCGATATTGGTTATATCTCCTTTTATATTTTTATTGCTTAAACAACCGGATTTAGGTACAGCATTGGTGTTTGTAACGATTTCACTTGTAATGTTGTTTTATGCAGGGTTGAATTATAAAATAATTGGAATTGGATTATTAAGTCTTATTCCCATCATACCTTTGTCTCTTAGATTTCTTAAACCGCATCAATTGTTGAGAATTGAAGCGTTTATGAATCCTGACAATCCAGATTTGCCGGGATATTATCATGTTATGCAATCGAAAATAACAATCGGTTCAGGAGAACTATTGGGAAAGGGATTATTCAAAGGAGTCTATCATCGTTATGATTATTTGCCTGTACAAG
>JAYENG010000281.1:0-6129 GCA_034721975.1 Bacillota bacterium | reverse complement strand
GCCAATCTGTATCCATCTCTCTTGGAACTACGCCATATAAATAATCATTGACCTTTAAATGATTTATAAAACTTATCTTACCATAATAAACATAGAATTTGATATCGCCTCGATATTTATTCCCGTCGTAAGAAAAAGTCAATCGATTGTTTTTTAAAACGACATCGTTATCGACAATTATATCCATGTTTTCAGTATCGATACACACCTTGTCGTTTATATGTACTAATTCAAGCTGCAGATCAGTTTTATCGGACAATAATCCTTTATATTCATTCGCTTCTTCTATACTTGTAAAAGCGCTAGTATAAATTTTATAATCACTATCGAATCCTATAGATAATGGACTGTCGAATTTTAAAATATCTGCATACGCTTTAACAAAATCATCATAATTCGAATAAGCTTCACCTATCTGAAGCCTGTAACCGTTTTCTAAAGAAAATTCAATTTTATCTGCATTGGTTTCAAGCAAATTTTCGTCCTGAATCAAATAAAAACTCTCACCATAAATAACTCCATTATTTGACTCTTCATTGTTAAACGTCATTCCAATATCGACATAGTCCGAGTCGTCGGCAAAAACATTCAGCGAAAATGAAAGTATAATCAAGAAACTTATAATTATTGATTTTTTAATCATTTTATCTACTCCATCAAATCAAACATATTTTTTTCAACATAAGATTTACCAAGATGTTCATATCCTCTTTGAGTTACAACTCTCCCCCTAGGGGTACGATTCAAAAATCCGATTTGAAGAAGATACGGCTCGTAAACATCTTCAACAGTTGATTTTTCTTCACCGGAAGATGCTGCTATTGCATCTAGTCCTACAGGACCACCGCTATAGTTTTCAATTATAGTCGATAATATTTTTACATCCACTTGATCTAAACCTAGTTCATCGATTTCAAGCATATCAAGTGCTTTCCTTGCTATTTCAATAGAAATGCTTCCGTCACCAAAAACCTGAGCATAATCTCTGACTCTCTTTAAAATTCTATTAACAATTCTAGGAGTCCCCCGAGATCTTCTAGCAATCTCGATCGCTGCATCGTCATGTACAGAAACATCTAGTATTTCTGAAGATCTATGAACAATTTCCCTTAATGATTCATTGTCATAAAGTTCAAGTTTCAATAAAACACCAAATCTATCTCTCAAAGGAGAGCTTAAATTGCCGACTCTTGTAGTTGCACCTATCAATGTGAATTTAGGTAAATCCAATCTCACGCTTCTTGCTCCAGGTCCTTTACCTACAACTATGTCGATGACGTAGTCTTCCATCGCCGGATAAAGGATTTCTTCAACGGTTCTATTCAATCTATGAATCTCATCGATAAATAAAATATCGTTTTCTTTTAAATTCGTCAGAATCGCAGCTAAATCCCCAGGTCTCTCTATTGCCGGTCCTGAGGTGATTTTTACGCTTACGTTCATTTCATTGCCGATGATATGTGAAAGTGTAGTCTTGCCTAATCCTGGAGGCCCATAAAGCAGCACATGATCTAGGTTCTCATCTCTCATCATTGCAGCCTCGATAAAAATTTTCAATTGATCTACAGTCCTCTTTTGACCGATGTATTCTTTGAATATCCGAGGTCTTAAACTTTTTTCCACCATCTCGTCATGAGTTTTAAATTCCGGAGTTACTATTCTTTTCATTTCCAAAGATTATCACCTAACCTTTCAACAGTAATTTCAAACCTTTTTTGATAAGAGTTTCAATATCCGTCTTTTCTAAATCAAGTTGTTTGATTACATTATGTATTTCACCTGAGCTATACCCTAGAGATTGTAGTGCTGATTTAACATCGTTTCGTTTATTAGAAGAACTATCATCGACTAAAGAATCGATTACCATTGTATTATCGATATTGTCGTGATATCTTTTTGAGAATTTATCCTTTAATTCAATGATGATTCTTTGAGCAGATTTTTTACCGATTCCGGGAGCTATAGTAAGTGTCTTAAAATCTTCATCAAGAACACAAGTAATCAATTGATTCAAACTCATGGAATTCAAAATACTCAGTGCAGACTTGATTCCTACTCCTGATACAGTTTTAAGCATTTCAAACACTTCCAATTCCAGCTTTGATGAAAACCCGATCAATATCATTTCTTCATCTTTTATAATCAACCTTGTATAGACTTTAACTTCACTGTTTTCTTCAAGTTCACTTATCGTTTGCATTGAAGTGAATACTTCATATCCTATATTGTTGTTTTCCACTATTATACTGCTGATATTTTTTTTAACTAACAACCCTTTGAGATAATGATACATAATACACCTACTTATAGTATATATTTTTTAGACCTATTTTTTTAGCTGATTCCAAATACTCTTCCATCAAATCATCATTTGAACTCTCGATTAAATCATAAGGCTTTCTAACTCCATACGGCCTGAATTTTATCAATTTCACCTTGATGTCATCGTCTAAACTGTTAATGAATTCAAACATTGATGCAATTTCTTTTTCATTATCGTTATAGCCAGGCACGATAACACATCTCACTTCATAAATTTTATCATAAAATCGCTCTATATTTTCAAGTATTTGAAAATTATCTTCTCCTGTCAATCTTTTATGAATATTTCTATCATATGCCTTAAGATCTACAATGAATGCTTCTACATACTCCGATAGCTCCGAATACACTTCTTCAGCCATGGAAAAGTTGGTATCCAGCATTATTTTTATCTTATGTTTTTTCAATTCTTTACATACTTCGATAATTTCCTTATATTGCAAAGAACATTCTCCGCCACTAAAAGTCACACCACTGATAAAGTTTTTCGCATCCGCTATTTTATTTACCAGATCATCAACCTCTATCATATAGCCTTCTTGGTTGTAATCGATGGTTTCAGGGTTATGACAATATATGCAATTCAAATTGCAACCTTGAACAAATACAACCAAACGATTGCCTGGCCCATCTACGCTACTGAAGTTTATGATTTTATTGATTTTTAGTTTCATTTAAACAACCACCTTAAAATAACCTCCTATGGAGGTTATTCTCTTATTTTTCTTTCCATGACTTTTAAATTGTCTGCAGCACCCATTCCGAGTTCTGTAGTGTCTTTTAAAACAGCCTTGCCGCTTCTTAATTTTTCAATTTCAGACCTTTTGACTAAATACCCCGAAATTCTAACAATATCACTATCAGAAGCATAAAAAGTAATATATCTCATGCCTTCTTTAAACGATCCCTTCAATATGTCGTAAAGCGCTTCTATATTGTCTCTATATGTCGGTTCAAATTGAAATATGTCACCTATGCCGCTAGGAAAATATTTATGGAATTTCGATGCCTGCTTGATATGTTGAAGTATATCCGGTTCTTCACCAATAGGTATTCTACATCCCGGCGATGATCCGACATCTGTATCAATACCGACTTGAGCATGCAGTAAATATTTGCCGCCGGTAGCAGCCAGTAATGGATTAGAATAAGTTTTAACAAGTTCATCAAGCTGATTCATTATTTGCCATCCAAAATCATCGGCTTCTTTACTTTGTCCGAATCTCTTGTCAGAATCGATAAGACAATTAACGGCCTCAGCCAATCCGAACATACCGAACATTGCTGTAAATCTATCTTTGTAAATCAATTTTTCCTTGACTAGGAAACTAGTTTCAAAATAATTGCTTTCATCGCTGATGAATCTAACTCTCTCATCCATATATTCAATCATGAGCCGAACTCCCAACGGAAGCCATTTATCAAAAAAATCTTCTTTTCCATCAGCTTTTTTAGCTAAAAAATGCAGATTAAGTCTAGTCAATGTGTAGCTGCCTCCACCTACATACAAGCCATTATAACAACTGGCTATTGCATAGTTTTCTCCGAATTCGCTCTCGAAAATCTCGTGGTTGGCGAAACTTGGCTTAGACGATATCATAGATGTCTCAAGAGCTTGCAGCACCATTTTTTTTGGAGAATCTTTTGAAATAATAATTGTAAGATTAGGCACTGTGTTTTGCAGTTCTTTTTCCACTTCTAAAATGATTTTAGTAGCTCTTAAAGACTCAGGACCTATATTGGCATGACAAAACGAATCGCTTATGGTTCTATCTATATGCAGGAAAAATCTCCTGACTGCCTTATACGCCCTATCATCATCGACATCTTCTAGAAATGGATCAATAAGTTTATCCAAATTCCCTATAAACACCGGAAATGATGTAATAGACGGAACGTGTTTATATAAAATCAAGAGACTATTAAGCAAATCTTCTAAATCTTCAGGTGACTCTAGTTCTAAAAACTCACTTCCGTTTGCGACAAAATTATCGTAATCGGGCACTATGTATCTCGGCCTATAAGGAGCATCTCCTTCAAACAAATCGCAAATAATACCTTCATCTCTAAAATCTTGAGCTTCATCACTTATATTCAAAACTTGCAGCGAATTTTCAGCTTCTCTCGCCAAAGCGATCACTTTTTGCTCATATGTCAAATGACTGCTTTTTACAATACTATCAATACTCATCTAATATCACCTCTATTATTCTATACTATAACAAACTATAAAGAAAACATAGATAAATATTGCACAAAAAAAGAGCTACCGTTTAGTAGCTCTTTTTGATATTGTCTTATAAATTAAGCAATTTTACCTTTTTTAGCTTTCATTTCTTCATCAGTATAAACCATGGTAATTCCAGTGTAACCATAGAATGTTGATACTAGTGGATTTAATAGATTCAAGAAAGCGAATGGAGCATAAGCAGCTGTAGCGACTCCTAAAGTTCCTGACATGAACAATCCACATGAGTTCCAAGGAACCAATGGAGAAGTCAATGTACCGGCGTCTTCAAGAATTCTTGATAAGTTTTTAGGATCCAATCCTCTTTCTTCAAACATAGGCTTGTACATTCTACCAGGAATTACTATTGCTAAATATTGATCTCCAGAAACTAGGTTGAATGCAATTACAGTTAAAATAGTTGCAAGAACCAAGTTTCCTGTATTTGTAGCAAATTTCATGATTTGTTCAGCTATTGCATGTAACATACCTGATTTTTCCATAATTCCGCCGAATGTCATAGCGATTAAAATCAACGATACAGTCCACATCATCGAGTCTAAACCACCTCTTGACAATAATGAATCGATAGCATCGATACCAGTAGCAGATTCAAATCCATAATGTGCAGCACCAAGAATATCTCCCATGCCTGCGCCTTGGAACATTGCAGCAAACAATCCACCTAAGACAACTCCACCCATCAATCCTGGAAGAGCAGGTACTTTCATAACTACCATTACAATTACAAGAATAGGAGCTAATAATAGAATTGGATTGATTGTAAATTGTGTAGTCAATCCACCTAAAATCTCATTTATTGAAGTCATATCCATACTACTAGCTGAATATTTAATACCGATTATTCCGTAAAGAATCATTGCAATAATATAACTTGGACCTGTTGTGTAAATCATGTGTCTGATATGATCAAATAAATTAGATCCAGCTACAGCAGGTGATAAGTTTGTTGTATCAGAAAGTGGAGACATCTTATCACCGAAATATGCTCCGGAAATAATTGCACCAGCTACTATTGGAAGAGGAATACCAAATCCGCCACCAACACCGATAAGTGCGATACCTACAGTTCCAGCAGTAGTCCATGAACTACCAGTTGCCAACGAAACTACTGAAGTAAGTAATAGAGTTGCAACTAAGAATATACCAGGAGAAATTATTTTCAAACCATAAAAAATCATTGTAGGAACGATACCTGCTAAAATCCAAGTACCGATGATACTACCAATAACCATCAAGATCAAAATAGCTCCCATCGCCATTTTAATTGTTTCAACAATACCTTCTTCAAGTTCTGCCCAAGTAAATCCTAAAGCAGTCATTGCTACTATGCCTGCAACAATTGCTGAAGCAAGAATCGGCATATGTACATCAGCACCCCAAACTTGCATACCGAAGTATAGTGCAGCGATTAGAAATATAATAGGAATGAGTGCATGCCCGATCGTTGCTTTTTTCTTAACTTTTTCTTTCAATTGTAAAACCTCCTTTGTCTATAAGATTAACTGCCGTCTTCAAAATAATTCATTATAATTCAATATATGCAATAAATATATTAA
>JAYENG010000280.1:0-6143 GCA_034721975.1 Bacillota bacterium | reverse complement strand
CAAAAACAGAATATGAATTGATTGTTAAAGAATTTGAAATTGCACAACCTTTTACAAATATCATCAGGTCAGAAGAAACTCACATTCAATTGCTTCTACCATTATTCGATACCTATGATATCGATGTTCCTTCCAACACTGCAGAAAATCATATTGTACTTCCGGAAACTTTGAAAGAAGTGTTTGAAATTGCAGTGCAAGCTGAAATCAACAACATCGCCATGTATGATTTATTCTTAAGTGAAGATTTACCTGAAGATTTACGAACATCATTTGTTTTCTTGAGAGATGCATCAGAGAGTCATCTTGCTGCATTTCAAAACAATCTAAATAGATACCAATAATAGAAAATGGATAAAAAGCATCAGCTCTTTATCCATTTTATTTATCATTTTCTTATGATTTTCTTAGCCACATAATCCGAATTCGATGCAAACAACATAGCTCCATAATAAAGATTGAATGAAATCGTATCGCCTATCTTATATCTCTTATCAGAATCTGAAATATCAACTATCAAATGATCTGAGCTGCTGCCTATTATTTGAGTATTAGCATCGATAGGAATAAGTTTAGTGTGATCTCCAAAATCTTGTCTACCTACTCCTAAAATCGCTTTCTTTCTAATCCCTATATCTTCATACTCGGTGATGTTTCCAAAAGCATCGATAAATATTTCACCGACAGGATATGACGGTTTATCTTTTATTTCAACAATTTCAGCTATCAAAATAAAATTATCATCATGCATATCGCTAAATTCATATCCCCAATATTCCACCAGGTCCCTATTCAGCAATATTTCCTCACCTACTCTGAGATGATTGATTCTTTCTGGCATTATATCGTCTTTTACCAAAGTTACCGATGTCGTCGCCCCTCCAGAGATGATTTCAAGTTTTCTTTCGATAGTCTTTTCAATCATTTCGGCAACCTCGATCAATCTGTTCATATTCTTTATCGTAGGTTTTATCGAACCATAACAACCGATATTGGTTCCGACACCCATAAGCTCAATATGTTCCATATCGGTTTCAATAGTTTTAGCGGCTTCCACTATTTCAAGGGCATCAAAATAACCTTCTCTAATATCGCCTACATCGAACATCAGTATAACTTTATGGGTTTTACCAAACTTGCCACACTTTTCATTCAACGCTTCAACAGTGGTCAATTCAGAATTCAAACTTGTATCCGCATATTTCACGATTTCCTCAACTTCACTCAGCATCGGGATTCTAATCATCATTGTTTTGATATCTTTGTCCATATCTTTCATCGCTTTTAACTGTTCAATTCTAGAACTGCCTATGTCTGCACATCCGTTCTCAACAAAAGCTTTCGAAACAGAAGGAATACCATTATAACCTTTAATAACTCCCGTAATATTTATATTGCTATTTTTACACAACCCTACAATTTTTCTGATATTGTTCTCAATCTGATCAAGTTTTATCTCTAATCTAGGATATAATCTTTCCAATGCTATTTCCCCCTTTTCCATTATTACTTAATATTATATGATATTTGCAAAAGAAAAGTAACCTATCGGTCACTCTTCTTTTGATATTGCTTGATTTTATTCATCATTTCATCTTTTCTTTCTCTTAGAAGCTTTATTTCATTTTTCATCAACCCATCTTTTATATGGTCTTTTTCAATGAAGTACATTGAAACTCCACCTAATCCAACATGAGTCCCTACAGAAACCCCCATCTGCATAATATGGATTTCACCTTTGAAATCAGTTTCTTTTAAAATTTTATTCTTTAAATTTTCTACAGCATTTTTGTCAGATGTATACCCAACAATGATAAAATTTGTTGCTTTTAAATCCACTCTCTCTTTAAACTCTCTAACGTAATAATTTAAAACCCTTTTACGTCCTCTCTCTTTTGCAACAATGGCTCCCTTTTTATTTTTCATTGTCATAATCGGTTTTATATTGAGTATTTTACCAATAAGAGCACTAGCATTGGACAATCGTCCACTCTTGATCAAATGATCTAAATCATCTACATAAAGGTAATGCTTGACGTTATATTTATACATTTCAACAAAATCTACAATTTCCTCATAACTCAAGCCCGATTCAATCAACTGGGCACTTTTCATTATAAGCCATCCACTGCCGTGACTCATTGAAACCGAATCAATAACCCTTATTTTTGCTTCAAGATCCGGATTTTCTTCAAATAGTACATTCCTGCCTATTTCAGCCGACTGATATGAACCACTTGTTCCACTGGACATGCAAATGCATATTATTTCATCATAGCCTTCTTTAATCGCATCTTTATACGAACTGCAAAAATCTTCAGGACTCGGATTAGCTGTTTTTATATCCCCTTCAACTTCCTCAATAATGCCATACAGATAGTCTGGCTCAATATCTACTCTATCCTTGTAAGTTTTTCCTTCAATCGTCACATACAACGGCACCATGGTGATATTATACTTTTCCAATATCTCATCACTCAGATCACATGTAGAATCCGCTAGAAGTTTAATCACTTTATCCTCCCCTTTATTTCTTAATCATTATTTTATTCTAATAAACATTCTAAACTGCATACTTCCATAATCAATATCAACATTCTTCTCTTTCGGTTCGTAGAAGAGATTCAATACTATAAATTCCACTTGGATTTTTTCAAATTCCATTTTTACGGTAACATCATCGATAGTCTGGGGCTGCTGCCCGTTTTGCCTACTATCGAAATCCTCTATGAATTGAATTAAATCGATTTTGGCAACTACTTCTTCTTCAATAAAAATTCTTATCAATTTATCATTTTTATCAAATTCAACTGAAATTCCTTCAGTTTCTAAAATAAAATCATTGCGAAAATCTAAAAATATATCCGCTAGATAATCAAAAGATTTGATGTCGACAATCAGTACCTCTTTATCATAAAAATAGTTTATATCCGTTCTTGATTTAGGATAATAATAGGAATATTCAAATCCAAAGGTTTCTTGCATATTTTTATATTCAAAATCTTCAGGCAAAACTCTTACGCCGTCAAATGAATGATTTCTATCAAAATATCGTATAAATTCATTGATGTCTTTCTTCTCTTCTTCACTCAAATCGCTTCGAGGAACAATATTGTCATTCTTCAACATATTCAATTCCATAAGCAAGACTTCAAATCTATTGTTTTGATTATTGATTGAAAGACTAAAAGCACTCTGCGGACCATATGCAGAAATCAAAAGCACTACAATCGCACTCATAACTAAAATTGTCGATTTAAAAGATTTTGAGAAGAAAATATAAATCATGCTTCCAAATATCCAAAGACCTGAAATCACTACAAAATATCTAGGAGGAGTAAGGCCGAACTCAGCTATTCTACTTCCTATCGCTACAAACAGCATTGCTAGTGGAAGCATTATTGCAACCGGAAAATATTTATAGAACAATTGGGTATATGCGTTATTTGATTTAATTCTATTTATAAAAAACAGAATTATCACGCTGATAAGACCATACCATACAACTAAATGCCCCAGGATATTGATTGGAAACTCTTTTATAATAAGCAACCTAACAAAGTAAGCATATAATATTGCAGTATATACAGATAACAATGGTAAAACTATATATACAAATAATATCCTCCATACCGGCGGATAGTATTCATTGTCAATATCTTTTTCAATTGGAAGCACGCTTCCAAGAAAATGAGTTACAGAAAATAATCCTGCAATGACTATGAACAAGTCGAAATAAATATCATTATCGAAATTCAGCTCAAACAATTCCTCTACTGTAAAAACAATCGCATTGATTCCAAGATATAAAACCAGCGAAAACAATAAAGTTATAAACAAATTTGTAATTATATTCAATATATATCTTGAATAATTTTCTCTTTTGAACATATATGGAATCAGACTAAAAAGCAGATAGAAACTAATGTTTAAAAGCATAAATTTAATCATGAATTCACCATTTATATCTTCAGGCATCACATAATAGTAGATTACTAAGAATATTGCAAATCCTACATCCATGATAACTCTATATAAAACAGTTAAATTGAATTTCTCAACAACCAGTTTTCCCGCAGAATATATCGGAATACCCAAAATCAAAGCTAACAGCATCTTTCTAAAAGTTTCCAAAGTTTCAGTTTGATTATAATCGGTGTGATTGAGAATAATTCCAACAATCACTACTCCAAAAGCAACAAGAATTGTCTCTGGAAATCTTCTGCTGCTTTTTTTCAAACTCTCTATTAAATTGAATATTTGTTTAATCAATTTTTTAAACATAATCTACCTCCTATTCTACAATTATTTCAACTACATGATCACGATTCATTTTTGATAAGGTCTTTTTGAAATAATCGTATCTCAATTCTCCATTATCACCATCGTCCCATGTTACATCTATATAATAATAACCTTCTTCAAACTCGACATGATTCCATGCGTGTCCTTCTTCATCAGCTTCTCCTATTACAATATCCGATTCAATTCCCAATCGATTCAATAGTACATTCACCGCATCAGAATAACCATCGCAAACAGCTACACCATTTACCAGCGCTCCATATGCCGAGTGAGATTCATTAGAAATATCATCACTGTCATATCCCTCGTAATCATATGATACATTTAATATCAAGTAATCATATATCGACTTGATCTTCTCGTTCTTCGACATACCTGCGGAAATAGTCGAATTTAAAATACTTTCGATTTCCTCTTCAAATTCTCTTCCCTCAGAATAGTTGTAATACATTGTAAAATCATCAGCATCTCTTTCTTCTTGATTAAAAGTTCCATAATATGTCAATCCGTTGCTATTAGTACATATTCCCATTCCATCCTTGAATCCTTTATCAAAATTTCCAATATAGTAATCTCCATTAGGATAATACTCTTTTCCTAGTCCATCAACAATCCCATCAATATAATTTCCCACAAATTCATGTTCATCATTCCATTTGACCATTCCTACACCAGTCATATTGCCGTTTGAAAAATCGCCAGTATACACAGCATCAGAAAACACCATGACACCTTCACCATTACGTAATCCATTGTTTAGTTGTCCTATGTATTCAGTATCTTCCCAAATAAAATAACCCTGTTCTCCATACTCGCCATCATTCATTTCTCCAATAAAAATATCCCCGTCGTTCCATATATATATATCGTCATTTCCACTAACATCATTATATATTACATCTCCATTATCGAAATCATATGATTCATAATTAGAAATGTCACTGAAAATATCAAGATAATATGTTTTTAAATTCATATAATATTTATTTAGCATTTTTAAATATGCTTCTTCTTCAAGTAGATAATCAGTATCGATTCTTCTTTCTTCTCTTAGCATTCTCATAAGCATTGTACTCGCTTCAGCACGGGTTGCTAATTTTTCAGGATAGAAACTCCCGTCTGGATAACCGGTAATAATACCTAGATAATATGCTTTCAACACATCCTCGTCTTTATTGAGAAAGTAATCTTTCATGTAAAAACTATATTCAAATATTTCATTTGTGTAATTTTCATTTAGGGCATTCACAATAATCTTAGCCATTTCACCTCTAGATATAGGGCTTCTATAATTAGCAAACGTATCAGTTTCTATTAAATTTAGTTCAATCGCTTTATCGATGAATGGTCTCGCCCAATAAATTTCACCATTCTCAAAATCATGGCCTAGAGATGTCACAATAAGTTTTATAAACTGATCGATATTTACAGGCTCGTCAGGTCTAAAAGTTCCATCCATAAAACCATTGATAATTCCCTCATTCGTCAATTCGGTAACATCTTCATAAAACCAATCATTTGTACTAACATCAGTAAATGAGAAACCAAAGCTAATTCCTGATATAAATAGCGTTGATATAATACTTATAATAATTATTTTCTTCAATTTTATCACCCGATATACATTATACCCTATAATAATTAAGGAAAGAATTGTAATTGAGGTAAAAAAATAATTGTAAAGAAGCAGTCATTAGTTAACCTCAATTACAATTTTTCCTATTGAACAATAATCGCGTATATGGGGAATCAAATAGCTATACTTCAATAAAATTTCTATTGTTTTATCATTCAAATGTAAAATATACAGTAATGATATCATAAATATTCAAAAAAGA
>JAYENG010000279.1:0-6169 GCA_034721975.1 Bacillota bacterium | reverse complement strand
CCCTCAGATTCTATCGCTTTAAAAGTTCCACCTGTTGAATATATTTCAACATCCAGCTCTTCTAGTTGTTTGGCAAATTCAACAATGCCGCTTTTAAAGCGATAGAATCTGAGGGCGTTAAAGTAAGCAAAGTATCTGATCTAACAAAATTTGAGGAAATCATGGATGGGAGAGTAAAAACTCTTCACCCTAAAATACACGGTGGAATTTTAGCGGATAGAGATAAAGAAAGCCATCTTTCAGATATGAAAAACAACGATATAAAACCGATAGATTTGGTTGTAGTCAATCTGTATCCCTTTAAAGAAGTGATTAAAAAAGACACAAGTCTGGATGAAGCTATTGAAAATATAGATATAGGCGGTCCGACTATGCTTCGCTCTGCTGCAAAGAATTACAAGCATGTCACTGTTGTTGTCGAACCGGAGGATTATGATAAAGTCATTGCTGAAATCAAAGAAGATGGTAATACTACTCTTGATACAAGGAGAAAACTTTCTATAAAGACATTTGAACATACAGCTAATTACGATTCTGTCATTTCAAATTACTTCAGAAATCAGATCGATCAAGATTTCGAACAAAAATACTTCAACATATCTTTTGAAAACGGAAGCAAACTTAGATATGGTGAAAATCCTCATCAAAGAGGATATTATTACGGTGAAGTCAACCCTCTTGGTGCAAAGCAGCTTTGGGGTAAAGAATTGTCATATAACAATTTGAACGATGCAACAGGAGCCATCGAACTTTTAATGGAGTTCGATAAACCTACCGCAGTAAATGTGAAGCACACAAATCCATGCGGAGTCGCTTCTGCAGTAAATGTTTATGAAGCTTATATCAAGGCGTATGAATGCGATCCCGTTTCAATCTTCGGCGGAATTGTTGCAGTGAACGAAACAGTGGAAAAGAATCTGGCTGACAAGCTTTCTGAGATATTTTTAGAGATAATCATTGCTCCTGATTTTACTGATGAAGCATTGGAAATTCTAACCAAGAAGAAAAATGTAAGAATTCTTCAGGTGGATACAAAAAAAATCAATGAAAAAACTCAAATAAAATCTGTAATAGGTGGAATCTTGGTTCAAGATAAAGACAATGAGCTGTTTGAAAAATTCGATGTGGTGACAGAAACAAAGCCGAGTGAAGAAATGTTGGATGATCTCAATTTTGCTTATAAAGTAGTCAAGCATCAAAAATCGAATGCCGTATGTTTTATAAAAGAAGAGCAAAGCATAGGACTTGGAACAGGTCAAGTCAGCAGAGTTTTTTCAACTGACAATGCAGTGAATTTTTCCAAGTTCGATATAAAAGGTTCGGTTTTGGCATCTGACGCATTCTTTCCTTTTAGAGATTCTATCGATTTAGCGGCAAAAGCTGGTGTGAAGGCAATTATTCAACCAGGTGGTTCTATCAGGGATCAAGAAATCATCGATGCATGTAATGAACACGGCATAGCTATGATTTTTACAGGCATGAGACATTTTAAACACTAAGGAGGGTTAACATGAATATCTTGGTTTTAGGCAGCGGTGGAAGAGAACACACTATTGTATGGAAGTTGTCACTTAGTGATAGTGTAACTTCAATACACGTTATTCCGGGGAATCCCGGTATGGCGGACATAGCTACAACTGCAAACATAAGTTTAAGCGATCAAGAAGAAATACTTGCTTATGCTGTTGAAAACAGTGTGAATTTGGTTGTAGTGGGTCCGGAGCAGCCTTTGGTTGATGGAATAGCTGATAGATTTAGGGAAAAAGGTATCAAGGTATTCGGTCCTGGGAAAACAGGTGCTCAATTGGAAGGCAGCAAAATCTTTTCAAAAGAATTTATGGTCAGACACGGAATTTTAACATCGAAATTTGATGTTTTCACAAATAAAGAAGAAGCGGTCAAAGGGATAGAGAAGTATTCATATCCACTGGTAATAAAAGTCGATGGACTTGCAGCTGGTAAGGGAGTTTTGATTCCCAAGACAAGAGAAGAAGCTATCGAGGATTTGTCTTGCATCTTTGATGAGAGAAAATTTGGAGATGCTGGAGACAGGGTGCTGGTGGAAGAATTCATAAGCGGCTTTGAAGCTTCGATATTGTGCTTGGTGGACAATAACAACATTGTACCGTTAGAGAGTGCGAGAGATTATAAAAAAGCATACGATGAAGATAAAGGTCTTAATACAGGCGGTATGGGAGCTATATCTCCTAATGACAAGCTTACAGATGAAATGATAAGTCTAGTTGAAAAAGATGTTCTGAAGAAGACCTTGAATGGACTTAAAAAGGACAATATCGATTTCAACGGGGTGTTGTTTATCGGTCTTATAATAAATGAAGATAATGAGCCTTATATTCTTGAATACAATGTTCGGTTTGGAGATCCTGAAACTCAATCTGTCATACCGAAGATGAAGAATGATTTAGCTGAAGTCTTTATGAAAACAGTTGATAACGAGCTTGATCGACTCGAGCTCGAGTGGGATGAAAGAATTGCTGTAACTACAATACTTGCATCTGGTGGTTATCCTGAAAGTTATGAAAAGGGAAAGGAAATAACTTTTGGAAATATAGATGATGATGTCATGATATTTCACGCAGGGACAAAACTTGAAGATGGCAAACTTGTCACTGACGGTGGAAGGGTCTTGGGAGTTACAACTTTAGCTGAGGATAAGTATAAGGCAAGAGAGAAAATATATAAAAATATCGATAAGATACACTTCGACGGAAAGATGTATAGAACAGATATAGGATTATAGAAATTTAGTCCCGCTAAAAAGTGGGACTAAATATTTTTTTGTTTAATTATTTTTGTTTGCCAGCTGCCTTGTAGAAACATGATATATCCGATTATTACTATGAAGAAGTTGCTGAGAATCATCGCATACCATACTGAATATGCTCCTAAATTTGTATATGTTTTAAATAAAATGACCATTGGAAGCCTAAAAAGCCACAATCTTCCTATCATCATAAACATGCTTTGGTAAGTATGTCCTGATCCTATAAACACTCCAATCAAGATTTGATAAAATCCCATCAATGGAAGAGTCAACAAAATTAGCTTTATATAAGCCGAGCCTTGTTCGATAATATAAGGATCGGTTGTAAATATATTAATGAGTTTATCGGTGAACAAGAAAAGAGAAAAACTGGTTATAATTGTCAGGATGCTTGCGATTGCAAGAGATTTATATGTGGTCTCTTTTGCCCTAGATATGTTATCAGCTCCCAGATTTTGAGCGATTATCGTGCTTATAGCCGTGCCTATTCCCATCACAGGAAGGAATACCAATGAGTTGATGCGATTTCCTATTGCAAAAGCTGTTAGAATACTTTCTCCGAAAGAGATTATAAGGACATTCAATATTGCAAAGCCGACGGCTGTCGTGGATTGTCCTATAGCGGTTGGCATACCGATTTTAAGTATTTTTTTTATGGCGTTATTGTCAAATTTAAAGTTGTTGAAATCTATTTTAAGTCCACTATCTTTAAATATTAAATAATATAATCCATAAGCGCCGAATATTGTCCTTGCAAGAACAGTCGCTATAGCCGCGCCCTTTACACCCAGTCCAAAAGTGAATATAAATAATGGGTCGAGGGCGATATTTGTAATAACAGCCATAATGCTTATTTTCATAGGAGTTTTTGTATCTCCTTGTCCTTGCTTGATGGCGACGAAAGCAAAGAGCATGAAATGGCTGAAAGTACCTAAAAATATTATGCTTAGATAGTCGTTGGCATATCTTAGAAGTGCTCCGGTTGCACCCATTATTTTGATGATTTCTTCGGAAAAGATATAACCGAAAAAGCCAATGAATAATGAAAAAACCAAAGAAAAATAAATCAGCTGGCCGGATATTTTTGCGGCTTTTTCATATTGACTGGAACCTATATACTGGGAAATGATGCTTGAAGCTCCCATGGATAGACCGGTACCTAGAGAAATTATGATGAAGGTAATCGGCCAGATAAATTGTATAGCTGCGATTTCAGTGCTTCCAAGTCTACTGATGAAATATGTATCAGTTAAGTTGTAAAAGGTCTGTATGAGGTTGTTGAGCATTATCGGTGCAGACAAAATCATAATGACTTTATATAAATTTCCACTTAGAATCATTTCTCTTTTTCTTGTCAACGACATCAGCTTTCACTCCTCAAAGGAGATTATAACATTTAAAATGGCGATAATCCTATAAATGTTTTATAATATAAGTATAAATTCAAAAAAGGAGGAATATTTGATGATAGTAGCAAACGGAAAAGAACTTGAATATATTCAAATGACAGGTGAAGGAATTAAAGGAGCAGGTATGAAAAAACTAGTCGGGGCAGAAGAAGGTTGGGAATCGCATGTCATGAGACAAGTAAATCTTGAGCCATACGGAAATTCACCTAGACATGAACATGACTGGCCGCATATAAACTATGTTATTAAAGGAAAAGGTGTCATTCATATCGATGGAGTCGACCATGAAGTCGAACCTGGATTTTATGCATATATTCCATCAAACAAAATTCATCAATTTATCAATAAAACCGATGAAGAAATGGTGTTTATCTGCATTGTGCCGAAAAGAGGGCATTTATAGATGGAATTGTATTTTATCAGACATGGCGAGACTGACTACAATAAAGAAAACAGGCTTCAAGGAGATATGGACACCAGACTCAACGACAGTGGAAAAGAGCAGGCCTTGAAGGTCTCTGAAGAGATTGAAGATTTGGATATAGATGTTATAATTTCATCTCCTCAAAGAAGGGCGGTCGATACTGCTGAAATTATTGCTTCAAAGATAAAAAAGGAAATTGTCATCGATGAAAATTTAAGGGAAAGATCTTTTGGGGTTTTACAGGGAATGCTGTTCAGCGATATTTTTGACAGACATCCTCAATTCTTTGAGATCATCAAATCTGAAAGCGAGAGTCGAATTGAAGGAATTGAATCTCTTTTAGAAATAGAGAATCGAGTTGTAAATGTGATCGACTCTTTGAAAAAAAAATACAAATCAAAAAAAGTGCTTTTAGTATCTCATGGAGCGACTGCGAGAATTTTTCATAAGGTAATAAATAAAAATGAAAATTACTCTGAAGTCGAGGTTAATAATTGTCAAATAGAGAAATTTGTTATATAATGAATCGGTAAAATTGAAAAGGACAGTTCGTAAGCCTCCTGTCCAAAAAAATAAAACTACGGCGCCTATAATGAAAATTGGGTCGCTTTGCGACTTTTTTTTGTTTTTGAGTCAGTAAAAGGAGAATGAAAATGACAAAAAAAATTGCACAAATCGGAATTATTGCGGCGTTATACGCTACTTTGACCATTGCGCTTGCACCTATCAGTTATGGAAATATACAGTTTAGATTTTCAGAAGTCTTGACTTTAATGGCTTTTTTTAATCCAGTGTTTATTCCGGGGCTGACATTAGGTACATTTATCGCAAATCTTTTTAGCCCTTTAGGGATTGTAGATGTTGCTTTCGGTACAATTGCAACGTTTATAAGCGTATATTTAGTTAATAAATCAAAGAATTTGATTATAGCTTCCATATGGCCGATTATAATCAATGGAATTATCATCGGCATTGAACTTTACTATGTATTCCAGTTGCCGCTACTTCTTTCGATGTTTCAAGTCGCCATCGGTGAGTTCGTAGTCGTGAGTGTAGTAGGAGTAATATTGTTCAAAACTTTTATCATGAAACAAAAATGGTTTGAGAATATAGTGAAATAATCAAAAAAAATATGTATAATGATATAAAGAACAAATTCTGGAGGTAAAAATGTATAAATTTTATTCATTTATTTTTTACATGGGAATCCTAACATCGTTGTACAGCGGTATTGGGTTGAAGTTTGGTATGATTGATGAAAATCTTGCGGGATTATACGGTATTCTAGGTATTATAGGAACTGGGATGGGCTTTGCAGGAAGGCATTATTTATATAAAAAACAACAACTCAATATTCAAGCAAAGAAAAAGAGCAAATAGCAATTTGTTATAAAAAGCAATCTATGGGGTTATCCTTAGATTGCTTTTTTTAGTGTGCCCAGCATGGGCATAATCTAACGGGTTAAAGTCCCGAGCACATCCTAGTAGTGGAAAGTGCATAGCCTAAGACAAGGGTGTCCATCGTGAGGTGGAATCTGAAGGAAGTCGGTC
>JAYENG010000278.1:0-6184 GCA_034721975.1 Bacillota bacterium | reverse complement strand
AATATAAAACTAGAGTAAACATTAATATTTCAATGTTTACTCTAGTTTTATATTTTTGCATCGTTATATTATTTTGGGAATGCAGGTTGAATAGATTGCAGGAAGAAGAAGAGAGAAAAGAAAAATTTGGATTAGAGTATAGTGTGCTTGAATACAGTGTTGATAAACTGACTGTTGATGAAATTGATGAGAGCTTAAAAAGTAAATTAAGAGAAGTGGATGTAGTTGGAATTGATGAAGAGAGAGGTAAATTACACATTTTGCTACCTGCTACAAGTGCTAAGTATTATAATATCGTGGATGAAAGAATCAAGAAAATATTTGATTAAAATGGAGATGGACTTATGAATGTTAAACCAAAACTGATCATAATCCTTGTCACAGTAATGATTACCGCTTTAGCCGTACAATTGTTTCGAGGCGGTGTGGTTTTAAAAATCTTCTCTGTGGACCAAGTGATTGATAGTGATTTAAAAACAAGTGAATCCTCTGTTGTCCCTGATAATTATAAAAAGATTTTGGTTTTAAATTCAAAAGAGGATTTAGGCTCTATTTTTATATATGAAAATCTTGAGCGTGTTCTTACTATGACAAAACAAAATTTCAGTTGTTTATCCATTGATTCTGATGAAGTGGAGCAGACGGTTAAAGAGTTAGATGGCGATGATTTGCTTGTAATCGCTACGGAGAACATTGGAGAATTACAAGAGCCTTCGATTATTAAGGATTACATAGAAAATGGTGGAAAAGTTGCATTTTTAATTAGAAGTCTATATAAGGATTTTGATGAAATTGTAGGAATCGAGGAAAACGACGGCTTTTTAGAGAATGATATTTTTGGTATAGAATTCAATAAAAGTTTTTTTCCGAGTTTAGATGAACTGAAAATCACATCGGAAAAAATACCGCATTCAATATTGGATGTGAAAATATCAGAGGATGCTGAAGTAGTCGCTTCCACTGCAGGAGTTCCACTTATTTGGACTCATCAGTATGGATATGGAAAAGTGATATATGTAAATTCTACAATGCTCATGGATAAGGGAAATCGTGGAGTATTAATCAATATATTGAGTTATATTGATGATTATTTTGTGTCCACAATTTTCAATGGAAAAATTGTAGATATTGATGATTTTCCTGCTCCAATAAAAAGGGGAAAAGATGAGACTATTTTTGAGCAGTATCATATGACTAATCGAAGTTTCTATAGATTGATATGGTGGTCTTCAATGGACAATCTGGCTGTGAGATATGATTTAAAATATACGGGTTTAATTATTGGAACTTATAATTTGGAAACAGTATCACCTTTACCTGAGTTAAACAACTTCGCGATTGATGATCTAGAGTATTTTGGTAGAAAGTTGTTTGAATCAAGAGGAGAACTTGGAATTCATGGATATAATCATAATTCTTTAGCACTAGAAGAAGAAATGAACTTCGATAAATATGGTTACAATCCTTGGGAATCCATTGAAACAATGGAAGAGGGACTTGCTTTAGTAAAAGACTTTATTGATAAATATTATGGCGATATCAAGATATATACATATGTAGCTCCTTCTAATGTGATATCAAAAGCAGGAAAGATTGCAGCGAAAAATATATTTCCAGATTTGTTGGTTTATGCTGGTGTTTATACTGGAAATGATGAAAAAGGTCTGTTGCTTCAAGAATTTGAAAAGGATAAAGATGTTTCTGGGACATATGATTTCCCGAGATTATCCGCAGGCTACTTATATTCAGATGAATTAATGTGGGATATTTATAATGGAATAGCTCATTATGGCATCGTGAATCACTTTATTCATCCTGATGATTTACTAGATCCGGAAAGATCTCAAGGAACCAAATGGAAAGACCTTGATAAAAACATTAACCAGATATTCTCAAGTATACATAATAATTTTTCGTTTTTAAGAGATATGAACAATAAAGAAGCGATTGACGAATTCATAAGTCAAGAAAATCTTAAAGTTTATGTCAATAAGGAAGAAAATGCGATTAATATATTCTATGAAAATTTTATCAATCCAGTGCATCATTATCTTTACCTGAAGAATGAAGAGATAAAATTTGTTGAAGGTGGAGAATTCATTCTTATTGATAAGGAACTTGGGTTATACCTTATTGAAGGAAATAAAATGAGTATTAAAATTTTATTAAAATAGGTGATAAGTGTGTTGATTTTCTTTGGTATACTTTTGTTTTTTGGAAGTATTATAGATTTGCAATTGTTTTTGATTACAGTTCAAGGTGGAAAACTTAATATTGTAATGTATGTGATAATTCATTTGTTTTTATCTTTGTGTATCTATATCTTCTATAGATTTGAAGTAAAGAAAAAGATTGAAATGCCGCTATATTTTATGATTTTCATTCCTATCTTCGGTATTGCTTTTACAACGATATTCTACCTAGCTCTTTTGGTTTTTGATCGCAAAGGAAATTTGGTAGAAGATTATGAAACTTATATTAATTATGTCAGTGATTTTATTGTGGAAAAAGATATTGATTTTCATAAAGAAATAAACACAACAACAGCTTTAGATTACTTGCTTATTGGTGATGATGAGCAAAAGAAAAGTGTAATAATCGACTTGGTAAATGAAGATATGGGTATTAAAATCGATGTTCTAAAAAAGGCGCTAAAAGATAATAATTCAGAAGTTGTACATTATGCATCTTCAACATTGAATCTTATCGAGAATGAATACGAAAAAAGCTTAGATTATTTAAAAAATAAATATAAGAACGAAAAAGGCAGAGAAGTTTTACGGGAACTAATAGATGTATATGGAAAGTATATTTATTCGGGATTAAATGAGAATTTTTTGAGGAACATATATTTGAATGAATATATTGAAATGATTAATACATATATTGATGAATATGGCTATATCTCTGACATTCTTATAAAGAAAGTTAATGCTCTACTAGTTCTTAAAAAATATGATATGGCTCTAGATGCATTGAACATTATAGATGAAAGATTTCCGCACAATTTTGATAGATATATTCTTAGGATGAAAATATTTTATTATTTAAAGGACTATAGTGAACTTCGAATAGTGATAAACAAGATGAAAAAAATGCAGTATGAAATTCCGGTGGAATATAAGCATATAGTAGATTTTTGGGATGCGAAGGGGAATGATTGATGAAAATTTGTATGTTTGTTGAAGGGTCATATCCCTATGTACAAGGGGGAGTTTCTTCATGGGTGCATCAGTTGACAACCGAATTAAGTGAGCATGAGATCACGATTATTTCTATTATGCCTTCAAGAAATGATATTAGTAAGGTCAAGTATGACTTGCCTAAAAATATAAAATCATTGAGGACTATTTATTTAAATGATTACCTTGACAATGATCCGTTAAAAAAATCTAAGGAACCAAAATTTAATGATCTTGAGAGAGAACAGATTATTAAGTTTTTTAGATTTGAAAGCGATGTAATGTGGGATGTGGTTTTAAAAGGACTTACAAATATCAAAAAGACAGGTGATTCTGTACAGTTTTTTAAAAGCGAATTTTTTTGGAATGCCATTTTAGACTACTACAATGATGAGTATAGCAAAGAAGAATTCAACCTCTTTTTTTGGACATTGAGATCTATGTTTATACCTCTTTTCAACATTATTCAAAGTGAAATGGAGGATGCAGATGTTTTTCATACAGTATCGACAGGGTATGCTGGAATACTTGGACTTATTGCGAAATTTACATATAATAAACCCCTTATTTTAACCGAACATGGTATTTATGCCAGGGAAAGGGAAGAAGAGATAATTCAAGCGAAGTGGGTTACTGGAATTTATAAAAAGTTTTGGATTGAATTGTTTTATTATCTTTCCGAAGCTGTATATAAAAATGCCGATCTTGTAATTTCTCTATTTGATGGAAATAGACAGATCCAATTAGAACTAGGTTCAAGAGAGGATAACACTATAGTCGTTCCAAATGGAGTCGATTTGAAGAAATTTAATATTGAACATTTGAAAACTGGAGATTTTAATATAGGTGCGATACTTAGAGTGGTACCAATAAAGGATGTTAAAACGTTAATTAGAGCTTTTAAATTGGTGAAGAGCAATGTGGAAGAAGCGAAGCTATATATCATAGGTCCTACAGAAGAGGATGAAGAGTATTATAATGAGTGTTTAAGACTTGTTGATAATATGGGGATTAGTGAGGATATTGTTTTTACTGGTAAAGCTGATGTGAAAAAGTATATGAGAATTATAGATGTGTTAGTTTTGACTTCTATTTCTGAAGGACAGCCTTTAGTAATTTTAGAGGGAATGGCATCAGGAGTACCGTTTGTGTCTACAGATGTAGGTGGTTGTAGAGAATTGCTTCTAGGAAGAGAAAACGAACCAGTTGGACCATCTGGTATCATTACTACTCCAGTAATGCCATATGAGACATTTGAAGCTATATATACTTTATATAAAGAGAGTGAACTAAGAGAACAAATGAGTATAAATGGTAGAAAACGCGTTGAGACTTATTACTCAAAGGAACAGTTTATTAATAAATATAGACAAATTTACGATGAAATCGGGAGAAAATAAATGGCTGGAATCGGGTTTGCTTTAAAAAAATTATTTGAAGAGGAATATTATTTATCTAGAACAAAAGCATATATATATTCAGCTTTAGTTTCTGCAGGTCCCTGGATAGCGGCAGTTGTCACAGTAAATCTTCTTATCCTCTTATCCGACTTTTACTTTGACGATATTACACAAAGAGATTTATTTATGGGTACCATTGTATATAGTTTTGTATTTTCTCAGATAATTACAGCTCCATGGCAACTCTTGATTACGAGGTATATTTCGGATAATTTGTTTTCTAAAACATATCATAATATAAGGGCTTCGTTCTTTGGACTAGGTCGTATTGTTTTTATCAGTTCATACATAATAGGGTTAATTTACTATTATGGCAAAGGATTGCCTTTTATATACAAAACAATGGCGCTTTCATTATTCGTTTTTCTATCTCTACTATGGATATTGATGGTATATCTAAGCGCCATAAAAAACTATTCGTTAATAGCGTATAGCTTTATTGTCGGAGGAGTAATTTCTGTAGTTTTAACTTGTATTTGGATTAAATATCCACTTCCTTTTGCTGAGTTTAATCATTCGAGCAATGTACTTTTTGCATATTTAATAGGGATAATAACTACCTTTGGCATGTTGCTTTATGGTTTCTTAACTAATTTTTATCTTGGAAATAATAAACAATATGATTTTTTAAGATATATTGATCGATTTAAGGCGTTGATGTTCATTGGAGTATTTTATACGCTAGGTCTTTGGATAGATGATATTATTATGTGGTATTCACCCTTGAGTGTGGATATTTATGAAACATACAAATATGCTCCGTTATACGACAATGCGATGTTTTTAGCATATTTAACCATAATACCTACAATGATATTATTTATGGTATCTGTCGAGACGGAATTTTATGACCTTTATAAAAAGTATTTTAGTTTGGCGGTTAAAAAGGGGACTTTTAAAGAACTGGAAATCGCAAGGATAGAAATGAAGAAATCGATTAACAGGCAATTATTGCATACACTTGAAATTCAATCAATTATAACTTTAACATTAATTATTCTTTCGGGGAAAATTTTTTCATATTTAGGCATACCACTTATTGTTAGGGATATATATAGGATTGCTTCTTTAGGTGCACTTTGTAATATTTTTATTTTATTGATAATTTTGATACTTCTTTATTTTGAAGGGATAAATTATGCATTGATCATTTCCTGTAGTTTCTTTGTATCAAATGCGGTTTTAACAACTTATTTCCTGCCGATGGGTATTGATTATTACGGTGTAGGATACTTTATAGGTTCATTCGGTACTTTGTTATTGGCTCTGTTGATGTTGGTGAATTTTTTAAAAAAAATCCATTATCATACATTTGGATTACAGCCGTTATTTGTACCAAAAGATGAAGGACTTTTCTTGAATCTATCTAATGGGATTCATCGTATATTCTTTAAGTGATAAAGAAGGGATAAATAATGAAGATAAGTACAATATCTGTGGTTTTATTAGATGATTGCAAAATAGAGTAATAAAAAAACGTTAATGAATTAACGATTACACGCAAAAAAAAAGCGAATCAAAAAAAGGTGAATTATTTAATTT
>JAYENG010000277.1:0-6228 GCA_034721975.1 Bacillota bacterium | reverse complement strand
TGGAAGCTGTCAACGAAGTAAGATTAAAACTGGTTATGATGATCATGGCTGTCGCTCCATATGGTGTTTTCGCCTTGATAGCTAAAACTTTTGCAACTTTGGGATATTCAGCGATGAAACCTTTAGCGGCATATATGATTACTGTTTTCGTGGCTTTATTCATTCATGCAATTATAACTTATCAAGGAATGCTTGTTACAATCGGTAAACTCAATCCATTCAAGTTTTTCAAGAATTTTTCACCTGCGATGCTGGTTGCTTTTTCAACAGCTAGTTCATCTTCAACATTGCCGGTTACTCTTGAAACTGCTGAAGAGCGCTTAGGTGTAGATAAGAATATCGGATCGTTCACATTACCATTAGGTGCGACTATCAACATGGATGGTACTGCTATCATGCAAGGTGTTGCTACTGTATTCTTGGCACAAGCATACGGTATGGATCTAACACTCACTAATTTCCTTACAGTTGTTTTAACAGCTACATTAGCTTCAATAGGAACAGCTGGTGTACCGGGTGTTGGCCTGATAATGCTTTCTATGGTACTTGTTCAAATCGGTATTCCAGTAGAAGGAATCGCAATTATCATGGGTGTCGATAGAATCTTGGATATGACAAGAACAGCAGTCAACATTACAGGAGATGCAGTTTGTTCATTACTTATTGCAAAATCTGAAGGTGGATTTGACGAAGAATTATTCAATGCAAAAAAATAGATTTGAAAATCAAGAATATATAAACATTAAAAAGCCTCCATCATATTAACTTAATTTGATGGAGGTTTTTTTTATCTAGAGATTTAATTTGCGCATAAACGGAGTAGATAATATCAGATTTGTTTGAGTGTTTCCAAATCTTTTAAGGTCGTGAATCAATATTTCTAAATCTTCCATATTGGGAACCATGACTTTAATTATCATGCAATCTCCACCTGTAATGTGATGGCACTCTGTAATGTTGGGATTTGTAGGAGCATATTCGGAGAATTTAGAATAATTAATAGAATTGATAGTTAAAGTTATGAAAGCTTGAATGTTTTTATTGATTTTATTTGGATCTATAATGGTTATATAGTTTTTTATCACTCCGGCTTCTTCTAGCTTCCGAACTCTTTCTGTAACAGCTGGAGATGTTAGATTTACAATCTCACCCAATTTTTTCATTGAAATTCTTGCATCGGTTTGTAATATTTTTAAGATTTTTATATCAGTAGAATCCATGAAATCCTCCATTTAATAAATAAAGTTTAATAATTAAATCAAATATTGAAAAAAAATTAATTAATAAAGCAATATCATTATAATGCTTTATTAGAAACATGTACATAGATAGTTTTACTTGATACAATTTTGTAAAAGAGAATAGTATTTTTAAATAAATCTAATAATATTTTATTGAATTTAGGAGGATATTTATGGCTAATGTTAAAATTACTGAAACCGTTCTTAGAGATGCGCATCAGTCTTTGATTGCCACAAGACTAACTACAGAAGAAATGATTCCGATATTGAACCAATTGGACAAAGTAGGTTACCATTCACTTGAAATGTGGGGTGGAGCGACATTCGATTCAAGTTTGAGATATTTGAATGAAGACCCATGGGATAGATTGAGAACTATTAGAAAACATGTCAAAAACACTAAATTGCAGATGCTGCTCAGAGGACAGAATATTTTAGGATACAAGCATTATCCAGATGATGTAGTGGTTGAATTTGTGAAAAAAGCGATAGCGAACGGCATCGATATCATTAGAATATTCGATGCGTTGAATGATCCTAGAAACCTGAGAGTCGCTTTGGAAACTACAAAAAAAGAAGGAGTGCATGCACAGGCGGCGATATCATATACAATAAGCCCCGTGCATACCACAGATACCTTTGTAAAACTAGCAAAGGAATTTGAATCGATTGGTGCTGATTCTATCGCTATAAAAGACATGTCTGGATTGCTGACTCCATATGTAGCGTATGAATTGGTTAAAAAGATCAAGGCAGAAGTGAAGTTGCCTTTGCAGATTCATTCCCATGCAACAAGTGGTTTGGCGAGCATGACATATTTGAAAGCGATTGAAGCGGGCGTGGACATCATAGATACCGCCATTTCACCTTTTGCCCTGGGAACGAGCCAACCGCCGACAGAACCGATTGTAGCGGCGCTTCAAGAGACTAAATTCGATACAAAGATCGACATGCGAGAGTTGAATATTGTTTCTGAATATTTTATTCCATTGCGGGAGAAATACTTGAAAAACGGTCTTATGAATACAAAAGTGTTGGGAGTTGATATTAAAACTCTGCTATACCAAGTGCCGGGTGGAATGTTGTCGAATCTAGTGTCGCAATTGACTGCTCAAAATTCCTTGAACAAGTTTGAAGATGTATTGAAGGAGATTCCGAGAGTCAGAGAAGATTTAGGATATCCACCGCTAGTGACACCTACAAGCCAGATTGTCGGAACGCAAGCGGTTTTCAATGTTATCAGCGGTGAGCGTTATAAGATAATTCCCAATGAAGTGAAAGCTTATGTAAAAGGAATGTATGGCAGACCGACTATAAAAATCAAAGACGAGATTGTAAAAAAAATAATCGGCGATGATGAAGTGATAACATGTAGACCGGCAGATTTGATTCCGCCTCAAATGGAAAGGTTTAAAAAAGAAATCTCACAGTATATTGAACAAGATGAAGATGTATTGTCATATGCTCTGTTCCCTCAAGTTGCAGTAAACTACTTTAAATATAGAGATGTTAAGCGATATAAAATCGATAGCAGCTTAGTCGATATGGAGTTTAAAACGTATATTGTATAAATCGAATGTTAGCAATTATATTTTATTGCATTTAAAAAGACCGAGTTTTCGGTCTTTTTAAGGTTTTTGTAGTTATTTTATTTTTCTTTTTTTGTCATGTAATCATGTATATAGGTTGTAAGAGCAATAATCGCTATAAACAAGGCAATCATAAAAAGAGAAATATTTATTATTTCAATATTTAACAAGACGGTCTCTACAATCGCGATAAAAAATATCAAAGTTGATGCTTTACCAATTTTATTTGATGAAATAATCAACTGTTCATGTTTAATATAAACGAATATTCCTGTAATAATCAACAACAATTCTTTTAATGACACGATAATTACAATAAAGATTGGAATTTGTTTGTCTATTGTTAAAGTTACTAAAGATGTAATCAACATAAGTTTATCTGCAAAGGGATCCAGTGCAGATCCGAATTTGGAAATCGCATTATATTTTCTTGCTAAATAGCCATCCAATATATCGGTTATTCCTGCAATGAAGTAGATCAGCAAGGCTAAATAGGGGCTGTAATTGAAATATGCTATTGGTACGAATGGTACTAATAGAATTCTAATCGTTGTTAAGATATTTGGGATATTTTTCATATAAACACATCCTTATTTGCTATATTACTATTATATCCAAAAATTACTAGCAAAAACATTATATAGTTATGTTATAAAAATATTTATGGGGTATCAGTATAACGTGAGGTGATTTTATGGATAAAAGAGAAAGGTTTAACAAAAAATTAATATATATTTTTCTAAGTGTTTTACTCGTTGTAATTTTTTCCAGAACGATAGTCAATTTTATTACCGACTATATATGGTATAAAAACATTGATTATTTAAGTATCTTTACTGTTAAGATTTTTACTAAAGTAGCAATATTTTTTCCTTTATTTATTTTGTTGTTTGTTGGATTGAATCAATATCTGAAAAGATTAGTGAAGAAATATATATCGCTGGGAAAAGTTTTATTGACTGAAATAGAGACAAAAAGCATTAAAAAATTCACATTCTGGTTGCCGATAATCATATCGTTTTATTTTTCGATTATTATAACCCAAAATTTATGGTATAAAATACTACACTTCTTAAACGGAACTTCATTTAATCAAGTTGACCCGATTTTCGGAAAAGATATAAGCTTTTATGTTTTTACATTGCCGTTTTTAAATAGCTTGTTAGTCAATACTATTGTTGTTGTAGGTTTGTTTATAGTTCTTACGCTAGTTTTTTATATTGCCATGGCTAAGATTTTTCCTCCTGAAGAGGGCAGTTTGTACGATTATAATGAAATTTCTCAAAGGCCGAATATCAGTTCGATTTTTAGAAAAGATCTTGTTAAATACGGGCTAAGAAAAGTTGCCGCTTTTGGGGCCTTGTTCTTTCTGCTACTGGCATATTATTTTTACCTGAAAGGCTTTTTCTTGATGTATTCGGCTAGAGGAGTTGCCTATGGTGCAAGTTATACAGACATAAACATTACATTGCTTGGCTATCGAATAATAATGATTGTTTCTTTAATAGGAACACCTTTATTTGCTTATAGTGTTTTAAACAACAAACGCAAAATAATTGTCGTCATACCGAGTTTGATTATTTTAGTCTTTGCCGTTATGACAGGAGTTGCTTTTGTAGTACAACAACTTGTCGTCGAGCCTGATGAAATATCCAAGGAGAGGGAATTCCTTGAATACAACATCAATCATACGCAATATGGATTTGGTATCGATGAGGTAGAAACTATAGATTACGACGTAAGTCGCAATCTGACCTATGAAGATGTTAAAAACAATACCGAGACTATCGGCAATATCAGAATCAACGATGCAAGACCTCTTAAACAGACATTCAATCAGATACAAGTTATTCGTCTGTATTATGATTTTTTTGATGTCGATATAGATAGATATTATATTAATGGCGATTATACTCAGGTTTTTGTTTCGGCAAGAGAGCTTAATGTTGAAAAATTAACAGACTCAGCACAAACATGGCTTAATCTGCATTTAAAATATACACATGGTTATGGGTTGGTGATGGCTCCGGTCAATAAAGTAACTAAAGAAGGACAACCAGAGTTGATTTTTAAAAATATTCCTCCTATTACTACAACTGAATTAAAAATAGATAAGCCTGAAATCTACTTCGGAGAGTTGACTAATGAATATATAATTGTAAAAACAAAAGAAAAAGAATTTGATTATCCTAGCGGATCGGATAATAAAGAGATAATTTATTCAGGCAATGCAGGTATAACATTAGGACCTTTGAATAGAGCGTTATTTTCTATTAGAGAAAATAGTTTAAAAATGTTGTTTTCTACAAATATAACATCTGATAGTAGAATTATCATCAACAGAAATATTAGAGAGAGAGTTCAAAGATTAGCACCGTTTATCGTATTCGACAATAATCCATATATCACTTTGAATGAGTCTAATGGCAAGTTATATTGGATCGTTGATGGATATTCGGTAACAAGTCAATATCCGTATTCACAGACATATGTATTTAACGGAAGGCATGTAAATTACGTTAGAAATTCAGTTAAAGCTGTAGTGGATGCTTATAATGGCGATGTGCAGTTATATGTTTATGATGAAGAAGATCCTTTACTAAAAACTTATTCAAAAATTTATAAAGAAGTTTTTAAGCCTAAAGAAGATATGCCGGAAGAATTAAAAGAACATGTCAAGTATCCACAGGATTATTTCAATCTACAAGGTGAAGTTTATAGAAGATACCACGTTTTGAATCCTATGGTATTCTATAATGGTGAAGATGTTTGGGACGTTTCCAATGAGAAATTTATGGATAATGTACAGAAAATTGAATCGAATTATGTTATGTTTAAATTGCCGGATGAAGAAAAAGCCGAATTTTCAGTAATACTTCCATTCACACCTAAAGAAAAACCTAACATGACTTCTTTGCTTGTAGGACGAAGTGATTATGAAAACTACGGAAAGATGTTGATATATAGATTTACAAAAGACAGGACGATCGATGGACCTATGATGATAGAATCAAGGATAGATCAGAATTCTACAATTTCACCACAATTCACTCTTTGGGGGCAAGAAGGCTCGAGCGTCTTAAGAGGTAATGTCATCGTCGTTCCTATTGAAGATACGCTTCTCTACATTGAACCTATATATATTCAGGCGGATAATAAGAATGCAATCCCCGAGATGAAAAGAGTCATCGTGGCATATAACGATAAAATCGTTATGGAAGAGAATCTAGACGATGCACTCAAAAAATTATTTAATGTGATAATAGAAGAAAAAATAGAATATACTGAAGATAGTGAAGTTTTAAATGAGTTGCTAAAACGATATGATGAACTTGAAAAAAATATGGATCAACTAGAAGAGATTATTAATCAAATTATTGAACAATATGAATAAAGAG
>JAYENG010000276.1:0-32125 GCA_034721975.1 Bacillota bacterium | reverse complement strand
AACAGATTTTCCACTTCTTCTAATACCCGTTATTACTTTTATCACTTGCTTATCTTTAAACAGAATCATTTTTTTAAGATATTTCTCTCGCAAAACCATATCATCACCACCTTATACAACAATATTTTAGCTCCTAAACTACAATGTCAACATTTATACATTTTTATAGTTTAAATACTATGTTATTGTGTATTATGATCGTTTTTATCCAACTTTTTAATCATCTTCGCCCTTTGAACCAAATATACCCCGAAGAGAATTATTCCCATGGCAAGTATCATAGAACCAGTTAAAGGTTCCTTTAAAAAAACCATTCCTAAAATTACAGCTACCGCAGGATTGACATACGCATAGGTTCCAGCTTTTGTGGCAGGCCACTTTTGAAGCACATAAATATAACTGCTGAAACCGATAATAGATCCGAAAGTAATCAAGTATGCAACAGCAAGTATGCTCTTAGTTGTAAAATGAACACTAACTATATCCCCTGTTATTATAGAAGCAATAGCAAGTCCTATCCCACCAAAGAACATCTGAAAACCGATGTTGGCGATAATCGCCTCTTTCTTTTTGATATACTTGGATGTAATCGAACCTACCGACCATAGAAACGTCGCTATCATCAATATCAACACACCTTTATAATCAATCACTTGTACACCGCCGTTTGTGTTAGTGAGCATATATACACCAAGCATACCTAAAATCAAACCTATGTACCCTGTATATCCAAGCCTTATCGTTCTTAAAACCAATAATTCGATAATGGCGATCCATATAGGTACCATTGAAACCATCAGTGATGTTACACCAGAATCCACCCATTGCTCTGCGTATACTACAAGACCATTTGCTCCTAAAAGCATAAACGAACCCACAATGGCGTTATTTATATAGTCACCCTTCTCTACAGGAAACGGCAATCCTTTTATCTTTGCATATATCAGCATTATTGATCCTGCAACTAAAAATCTTGTTCCAGCTAGAATGGTCGGTGCTAAATCTTCAACACCGATTTTCATAGCGAGATATGTCGATCCCCAAAAGAAACATACCGCCAAATACGCCAATAACACTTTTTTATTTTCTTTCATACGTCCACCATTTTCTTTTATTGATAATTGATATATTGATTATATGTCATATTATTATATATTTTTAATAAATAGAATTCAATCATCAACTACCCATAATTCATTATCAAATCTCTTTTTCATTCTATCCAATGCTTTAGTGAATTTTATCTTTTCTTCAAGATTTCTAGCTACATTCGGATTATAAGGGTACAAATACAAACTCTTTGCATCTTTTCGACTAATATTAAAATACTTTTGATTGTTTTTCAACATAACAATTATCCCATTCATGTTTAACGTTTCTACATCGGCTCTTCTTTTAGCATAAATTTTTGCATCTTTGTCATCAGAAATCAAATATTTGTATTGCTTCGCCGCTGCCATTGCAATCGACATCGCTTCGCCTTTGTTTTTCCCTCTAGTATCAGCTTTATCGATTCCAAAATCATTTACCAATCCAGAATAAACAATATCGTATGAAGCTTTTTCTTCTTCAGTAATCAAATCATTTTCACTCATTACTCTAATTTTACCAGCACGAACCAAGTCGTCCAACCTATTCTTCGCTTTTCCACATTCTCTAATTTCATGCATATATACGTACTCATGTATATATAGATTTTCTGAAATTTTAGAAATGATTGAATCTAAATAATTTTCATGCTCATAGTTCCCCAATTTGATAATAATATCAGCATCAATAATATAACGGCACATTTACTCACCATTTTTAAAAGATCTAATCATAAAATCAAAAATATCAGTTTCCTCTTCAATTCCAAAATCCGATGGAACACTCCCTAACAATTCCAGCATTTCTTTCAATTCACTATATGTTCTTAAATTGTTTTCATATAGTTCAAGTAATATGTTAGTATATTCTCCATATCTTTTCTCTTTTGATATTGAATTATTTTTAACACACAATTCATATCTATTCATTGTGAATTTCAGCTCTTCTTTCGCAATCTTTGCAAAATCATAAAAACATTTCTCAGAAATAATATTTTCTTCATAAAGTCTTCGGATAATCGTTTTATATGGAACCAAAAAATATTCCGAAAGCTTTAAAACATGAACAAGTGTTAATTCATCACCGCCAAACTCTCCATCGATATAATTTTTAAGCCTTTTTTCGCATACTAATAATTCAGCTGCAAATCGACTAGCTTTTCTTTCAATTTCCTCAGTGAATCCATTTTCTTCAGATCCATTCAAATACTCATTTAATTGTCTACCAGTAAGAATCTCTGTTTCTCTATAAGCAATCTTTCTTGAATGAGCATATTCATGAGCTGCCGCAAATATCATTTCTTCTAATTTTAGACTACTATTTATAACAAAATATTTTTCATTGCTTTTAGATATAAAAACACCCCATACACGCGTATCTTTAAAAGGATGAAAAATGAGAAATCCTTCTTTTTTTAATATCTCAAAAATATCCTCGCCAACACGGCTTCGGAGTGACAAATTATACTTATCTACAACAACTAAAACGTCAGCTTTTATTTCATCTATTATCTCTTGTTTTAATGGTTTAACGTTCTTTAAGTCCATATATTTCAGCATCCTCTCTCATCTCTGAAAGGTTTTCAATTAAAGCGGAAATAAAATTTGCATCTTCAACATTCATCTTGTCACCGCATAACAACACACTTTTTATATCCGATAACTGAAAATCATGAGTCTCAGTTAATAAAGCTTCCATAGAAATACCCAGATATTCTGACACATCAACAAATTCATTAGGCGATAATCCTCTTTTCCCTTTTACAATCTTGTTAACCACTTGTTTTGAGGTTTTTAAACGTTTCGCAAGATCAACTTGAGTTAAACCTTTGATTGTCAGGTAGTAAAGAATATTCTTACCCATCCGTTCAGGATTAACAGTCATTATCATCTTCTCCTCTCAATTGATTTTTACCCTTTTATATCAATAGTAAACTAAACGTTTACTCATTTATAATATTATACCTATTTCAAGGTGTCAACAACCAAAATATTCAAAATCAAACGCCTTTATTTATGTTTTTTACATATATGAGTAAACAATTAATTTACCGTAAACTTGAAAAACGGCGCCAGACGCAACATAATCGTTTAAGTTTCTACATCGACATATTCAAATCACCTACTATTCCAAGTGGCACCACCACGCATGTTTTTCGAATCCAATATATAAGAGTCTAGCTATTAGCCAATTAATCACAAATTGTCAGACGAACCTCTCGCCGCTCTTTTTATCATAAATTCAACATCTGCATTCATGTTGATTGGAATTATTTCAACTTTAGGATTCTCTCTTGTGAACACACGAAAAATTTGATCTGCAAATCCCTGTCCTACAAATTCAATATCTCTAAAATCTAAAACAACCTCGAGAAATTTTTCAAATCCTTTTACAAACCTTTTAGCTTGAGAACGCGAAACTAACGATTCTCCCTCCAATATGAATTTTTTCATATCTATCACCGTCCTAAAAAAACCAGGTACAGCATCAGGGTCTGAAAATTCATTAAAAACCTCCATAACCGTTCTCTGCATATCTAATCTCTGTTTAATTATAACTCTCGTTCCAGCATTAATCTCGTCGTCATTAAAAATTTCATCACCATCTTTATGTCCATGAAATACTAAATTCTCAGAAACAATGAAGAATTTATCAAACAATCTAGAGGTAAAAAATATACCTTCCCCAGTGTGATTCAGTGGATCAGATGTAACTTTGCCCTTATACAATTCCATCAACGCATATCGTATATCGCCTAAATCCAGTTCTTTGCATAATTTATTAAAAATCCCTACACCGTCATCTTCAATCATTACTACCATGTCCACTTCACCTAGTGCCATCGTGACATTCATCAACTTTGCCTCAGAGTGATCAATAACGTTATTTATCATTTCCGTCATTCCATAGTCAAGTGCATTAATTAAATTTCTAGAAATATTTTTCTCTAAAAAAACTTCTTTTAAATATTTGGTCCATATAATTGATTCATCACTGAAGTCCTTCAATTCAAAACTCTTAAAATTCCTTTCATACTTCGGACTATAGATTGTGTCTTTGCCTTCTTTACTGCTTTTTATCAATCTTTTTTGAATAAACAACTTTTCAATGTATTTATTCACCGTTCGTGTCGAGATATCGAATTTCTTGGAGACATTTTGTACAATATCAGATGATTTCATTCTTATTGATGCAGACAATAAAATTTGTTTTTCAATTTCATTCTGCATTTCCATAGAAAATCTCATACCTACTCCTCCTCTGTACTTGTATTTTACAATATACTGTCTATAAAATCAAATTTTTGTCCTATAACTAATATAACTTTACCTATTTAATTATTTATATTCAATTTGTATATCAATTATTTCATACCACTATATATAGTATCGTTTTCTTACAATAAAAAAAAGCTAAGGAATAATCCCTAGCTGTTCATACGTTTATTATATTTAACCCTGTCTTGTGCATTCAATACTTTCTTCCTAAGTCTGATCACATCAGGCGTCACCTCTACAAGTTCATCCTCTTCGATAAACTCAAGAGCTTCTTCCAAACTCAGTATCTTAGGAGGCAAGAGCTTGATTGCATCATCGCTACCGGATGCCCTTACGTTGGTTTGTTTTTTGTTCTTGCATGGATTGACCACCATATCTTCAGGTCTTGAGTTGATCGCGATAATCATTCCCTCATATACATCTACAGCTGCATCTACAAGCATTACCGCTCTTTCTGAAAGATTCCAAAGCGCATATGACATAGTCGAACCTTTTTCCTGAGAAATAAGCACTCCATTCAATCGTCCAGGAATTTCTCCCAAATATGGTTGATAAGAATCAAAAGACCTAATCAAAGTTCCTTCTCCTCTTGTCTCATTTATAAATTCACTTCTATAACCTAAAAGCCCTCTGGTAGGAACATTATACTCGATCACAGTATAACCTTGATCAGAGTTCATCGTCACCATAGAACCTTTTCTAATATTCAACTTGTTTATAACAGTTCCACTATAATCATCAGGAATAGTCGCTATGACCCTTTCTACAGGCTCATGTTTGACTCCATTGATAGTTCTATAAAGAACTTGCGGTTTAGAAACGCTTATTTCATAACTTTCTCTTCTCATATTCTCAAGCAAGATAGAAAGATGAAGCTCTCCTCTACCAGAAACCTTGAACCCGTCATTTCCCGGTAAAACCTCTACCTTTAGTCCGACATTGACCTCAAGTTCACGTTTCAATCTAGCTTCTATATGTCGAGAAGTCACATACTTACCGCTTTTACCTGCAAAAGGCGAATCGTTGACCAAGAAATTCATAGAAAGAGTAGGCTCTTCTATATCGATCATAGGAAGCACCTCTACATTATCAGGATCGCAAATCGTCTCACCTATGGAAATATCCGGCATACCGGCCAGCACGACTATGTCTCCGCTATAAGCGAGATCTACTTCTTTTCTAAGCAAGCCTTCATTGATAAAAATCTTGGCAATCTTACCTCTGATGGTTTCACCATCTCTTTTAGCTATGGAAATTCGTTGCCCTTTTTTCACAACGCCTCTTTTAATTCTACCCACACCTAATCTACCGATATATTCATCATACGCTAGAGAAGACACTTGTATTTGTAAAGGTTCTTCATCTCTATCAGGGTATACATCCACATGTTCCATCGCAAGATCAAACAGCGGATCCAAATTGTCAGATTCATCATCCATATCTCTCTTTGCAATACCGTCTTTTGCAACACCGTAGATAATCGGGAATTCCAATTGCTCGTCGGTAGCCCCTAGTTCTACAAACAGATCAAATGTCATATCCACAACCCATTCAGCTCTTTGATCCTTTTTATCGATCTTATTGATGAAAAGAATCGGATTAAGTCCTTGTTGCAAAGCCTTTTGAAGTACAAAACGAGTTTGAGGCATAGGCCCCTCACTAGAATCGACCAGCAAAATAGCCGTATCCACAGTCTTGATGATTCTCTCCACTTCAGAAGAAAAATCAGCATGACCAGGTGTATCAACCACATTTATCTTTACACCTTTATGCTCGATGGCACAGTTCTTAGAGTAAATCGTAATACCTCTTTCACGTTCCAAGTCATTACTGTCCATAATCTGTTCAACGACGACTTCATTTTCTCTAAAAACACCGCTTTGAGAAAGAAGCGCATCGACAAGAGTAGATTTCCCTGCATCAACGTGAGCAATAACCGCAATATTAATAATATCTTTTCTATTCATCATATTTATTCCTATCCTTTATAATTAAATTTCAACTTATCTATATTACACCCAAAACGACAAAATAGCAAATATTTTAAAAAAATCCAATCATAAAAAAAAGACAAGAGGACAAAGACTCGTCTTATCAGACACACTCTTCGCCTACTTGTCTTTCCATCAACTCATTCCAACAATGCTTTCCTCATCCATTATCTTTTCTCTATATACCGCATTTGCCCTGTCGAGTTTGAAATAAAGCCTGTCCAAAAAGATGAACAACAATTTATTGCCCAGCTCCGGATCTTTTATAATCAAATCCATGATATCAACTTTTTTTATAGCCATAAGCTCAGTAAACTCACTCGCTATGCCCGTTGAATTATATTTCTCTTTAGCCATAAAAGTTTCTCCGATTATTCCATTCGAACAAATTGAAGCGAGTTTAATCTCTTCATTTTTATCATTGAACTTCACTATATTGACGCACCCGGTAATCACTAACAACAATTCTAGATTATTTCTTCCCTCTCTAAAGATCATGTCGGTTTCGTTATATGCTCTCATCTCAGTAATATCTGCAAGTTTTTCAAGATCCTCTCCAGTGAGTTTTCTCAAATCTTCAAAGTTTTTTAAATTTTCCACTATCACAGCAATGGATATGTCTTTATACCTCTCTATATCGATCTTATAATGAACTCTGGTGATATTGTTGGTCTCCATTATCTTTCTGATGGCCATACGTTCTTTCGATGTAAGATTTATAACCTCGACCCAATCCCTCTGCTTTTTTCTATACTCGGTAAATGGATCTTTTTTAGGAATGGCGTCGTGTTTGCTCAAATAGATATTTCTCAACGATTCCTGACACCCTTCCATGTTTCCATTTGATAAATAATCGAGAGCAAGCAGTACATTGGTTTTATAAATCTTGTCCTCGAGGTCGTCTTTAAAAAACTCGCCCGGATAAGGATCGAAGTCCTCAGGAGTAATCTTTGTCATGTTGCTGACTTCATACTGCCCTCTTATTTTAGCCTGTTCATACGTAAATCTATAAATATCCTCTCTGAAACGCTTCCATATCGGGTGATTCTTCTTAGGAGGCAAATGTTTGATGCTCAATTTGTTGTCAAGAAAAAAATCATAACCGAACATTCTGGCATTTATCAAATAATCTATATCTTCCCCTCTTGTTACCTCAGAGTCGAACAGAACCATTTGAAGCAAGTTTTTGTGTATCACCATGGCTCCACCAAAAACAAACGGAGTGATTTTCACTCTCGGGTCACAAGCGATGATTTTATCAAAAGCCTTCGTCTTGTATCCAAATCTATTCCAATAAGTCATCCAGGGAACAATAGTCACATCGTCATAATACTCGTCGTATTTATTAAGATAATATCCCGCGACCCCATAGATACCTTTTCCATAAATCCTCTTTCCGATGAATTCAACCGACATATCGATAAAATCGGGATTTTCAAACACCTCGTCATCATCTATCAATATCGTCACATCCGAACCCAGAATATGAGAAGTATACAGACAGATATTTCTCACATTGGAATAACCCTTTTGATTCAATATCAAATTCGCCTTGTCCGAAAGACCGCTTTCTTTCAGATGTTTTTTTATTTCTCTCAAGTTTTTCTGAGTGAAGATATACGTAGGAAAACTCAGATTAGCTTTTTCCACTATTTCCCGAACTCTTTTTTCAGCTTCATCTTCAATCTCATCCGCAGTAGGACAAATAGGTATGATAAGTTTGAAAAGTTTATTTTTAAGCATTTTCATACTCTCTAGCGTTCTCCCCAATGTCTCTTCGCCATCGAGTGGAGTAGGATGATCATATATGGCATCTCCCTCTACCCAGGGCGTTCCTTTCTTCCCGCTCCAATATGTCGGAATCACTACTGATATATTCATAAAATCCCCCTTATATACCTAATACTTTTTTATAAATATCTTCCACTTCGACAATGGAATGTTTCCAAGAAAAGTTTTCCTTCGCGTATTTGCTGCATGCTTTTGATCTTTCCTCTTTATCATCCCGGATAAGTTCATCTATTATCGCATAAGCAAGATCCATATCGTCACCTACACCGACCAATCTTCCCACATCGCCGGTGATGAAATCGGGAAGCCCTCCTTGATTCGTTCCGACTACAGGCGTTCCACAAGCGAGCGCTTCGACAGCAACGAGTCCGAAAGGTTCAGTTCTCGATGGAACCGTATTCACATCTGCAATATTGAAAAGTCTGACCAATTGCTTTTGATTTATGTGCCCCAGGAAGTAAATGTTATTGAGTTCAAGCTTCTCTTTCAATAGATTCAACTCTTCATACAACTCCCCGTTGCCGGCTATTATAGTTGCTACTTCTTCATCTGTATCCCTCTCATAAATCTTTGCAGCTTTCAAAAGCACATCGACCCCTTTGAAATGAGTCAGTTTCCCTGCAAACGAGACGATTTTTTTATAATCGCTATCTATTCCAAATTCCTTCAAAACTTGATTTCTATCGATCTCCAGCGGCAGGAACAAATCCTCGTCATAACCGTTCATGACAATCTGCTTTTTATCGTCATCCACTCCATACAATTCGTAAACCTCTCTATCGACTTGCTTTGAAATCGTTATTATCTTGCTTGCCTTTTTAGTTCCCTCCAACGCATAGGGATGATATCTGCTGTCTTTGACAAATCCCTTCAAATCCGTTCCATGGGCAGTTATCACATATGGAACATCGGTCTTGGATGCTATATACGGCGTTATCCATAAATGCTGTGCATGAATTATATCCGGCTTAAACTCTTCGACCTCTTGATTCACCGCTTTTTCAAACGCTTCTACATACTGATAAATCTGGTTTTTGCTCAATTTGTAAAAGGTGTTGTTGCTTCTAGGGTGAGATGTAAAACAAGGAAAATTGAAATCCAAATCATACTCTTCATTGTATCCGTTGTTGAACAAGATCGTTCTTGATACGAATCCTTCATATTCCACATTGGTATGCTCCGGAAAAATCACCCTTACTTCATGACCCATACTGCTTAACTCTTTTGCTAAATTATGTGTGTACACACCACTGCCAGACCCCTCTAAAGGAAAATGGTTGATAATCAATATTTTCATTTAATCTGTCTCCTCCGTTCTATGAATTCTCTCCAACTTTTTACCACTTTCTTGTATTCATCGACAACTTCATCCAATCTATCGTATGAAATCTCCAGCGCCTCTTCAAGCAATAGAAACCTATCATCATTCAAATAGTCAGCCGCCGCTTTCGCACCTGTTTTCAGAGCATCTCTCTGCTCGATACGACATTTCTCTATATCCCTCTTGTGAATCCAGTTTAGAAACGGATTCCTTCCGATCCACCCCATACAGGCATAAAAAAATCTATCTTTGATATCCTCATCGTTTAGAATATCCGGAACCAAAGGATATTTTGAATAAGTATCATGAAATATCCTGGTGTCTATATCCATGCATCTATGATTTTTTATTTTACTCATTTCAATCCCCATCAAAGTATCTTCCCCTCTAGTTAAATACCTTTCACCTTTCACTACATATGACGATGAGAAAAATGGAAGGATTTTCTCAAAAATACTTAGTTTTATAGCTACGTTTCCGCCAAGAATTTTATCCGTTTCAAAAGGTTCCCTGTCCAAAAAATTATCGGGTATGAAACATTTGTGAAGATGACTGTTGTTAAGAAATTCAAATATCGATTCCTTTTGAATACCACTGAACAATTTATCCATACCATCAAATCTCATAGGCGGAATAATATAATATCCAGAGTAATCGCTAGTTGTTATAGATACATCGTCACGCTTCAAGTACTCTAAATGCCTGCCGATGAAATCCACTTCCACCTTCTCTACATAACCATCCCTTTGAACCAACAATTCAGGATAAACGTCTGTATCTATAAAAACGAGAACATCAACCCCCGTCAGCATCCCCTTCATAATCACGTTGTTTCTGTTCTTCCCGTATGGAACCATCCCGCTTTCATCCACTATCTTGCAGTTGAGCAAATTTTCAATAGACTCTTCCGACACCTCCATATCACTTAACTGACGGCACATACCATCAACATCATTGATTTTTATGATTTCTACATTTACCCTTTTCCTCAATCTCTCGACTACCTCATTATCGATATTCCGGGAATATGTAATTATAACGCTATATATAGGATGGAAGTATTTCTCTGCGTTATCTAAAAATTTATCTATCGAATCCGTTTCTATCAAATCTTTCGTTATCACTCCAAATGATATCTTCATCAGATACCCTCCTTCCGTTTTTTGTTAGACCTTTGATAGATACCCCATTAAAATATTTTTTTAACATAATTATTTAAAATCACTATAGTTTAAATTTGAGGAAGGAACTTATCCAGCTAGCCGCATCACTTAACCACTGCTTAGTTAACAGCTTTTTTTGTTGAACGTGTATAAAGAATCGATATATGATGCATATTTATGATTATGGGTATAAATAACTCGAGGTGATGATGGTGTCTTATAAGGTACACAAATTTCATGTAGATAGAACTATAGATGAAAATGCATTGGAAAGATATTTAAACGATATCAACGGCGAGGTTATTTCAGTTTTCCCGAACCTTGTTCCAAAATTCCATATGATGGGTGCGACAGCAACCTATGACAGTTTAATCATTATCGAAAAAACCATTTAGTACATAAATCATTTTAGTTATGGAGATTCTATAACTTTTTTCTTGGTGTGCTAAGGTAAATCATTGAACACAGAAAGACAAAGAGACTTGCCTCATCCGACAAATCCCTCAGTCTTTTTTTCTATTTCTATAACAAACAACCCTTAATAAACCCAAATCACATTATTATAAACCTTCCAAATAACTTTCCAACTCATCATAATTTTCGGGAACAACGATTTCTTCGTCGCTAATCTTCTGTTTGTATTCATCTACCATCTTAATATATCTTTTTCTTACATTTCCAGCACCATCGCTATAATCAACGCCGTCTTCAGCTATACCAAGAACATTTCCAGCGCCACCTTCAAAAACATTATCAATAAGCGATTCAACAGCTAGATATGCAGCAGTATCAACTTTTTTGATCATCGAACAAAGAACATGATCAAGCGACTGTCCAGATTGATCGCAATCGACTCCGATAGCCCAATAATCAAGCATTTCAGCCGATTCAATAACACCGGTTCCCGTACCGCCCGCTGCATGATATATGACATCTGCGTTCATCAGTTCATGCTGCTTTGTAGCGAAACAAAATCCACGGTACATATCATTAAAAGCATCTGCATAATCAACATGGACATTGGCCTTGTTGTTGATTGTCTTAACTCCGGCGGTAAAACCGCATTCAAATTTATTGATCAAATAGAAGTCCATGCCTCCAACAAATCCCATCTCATCATTCTTGCTTTCCAGCGCAGCCAATATGCCAACCAAGAACGAACCTTCATGCTCTTTAAAAGTATAAGCATGCGAATTGGAAACGATATTCAACTCTTCGTCTTCATAACCGACAAAATCCAAACTTACGAATTTCACATCGGGATAATTAGGCGCAACCTCCACTAACGCTTCTCCAAATAGAAAACCTACCAGAATCACCATATCATTTTCTTGTGCGGCGAGATCGACCTTATCATTGTATTCTTCATACGATTCACAAATGTACTCATTTGTTATGAACTCAAAATCCCCATCCGCTCTTTCCAAACCATCACGCGTCATAACATTAAAAGAACCATCAACGTCATCATGAACATAACCGACTTTCTGTAAATCAGGACCCTCGCCAAAAGATATCACTCCAAAAGACAATACAATAATCATTATCACAATAATATATTTTTTCATATAAACGCCTCCTTTTAAACAAAGGGTTTACTTAGGGCAATATGTAAAAACAACGATTACCTGCAATAAATAATTATTATAAATTGTCCAATTCGATAGATATCTTCAATATATTATCTAATTAATCACTAGTAGTTATAGATACATCGTCACGCTTCAATCACTCTAAATGCCTGCCGATAGGATCTACTTCAACCTCATTAGCGATATTTCGAGAATATATAATTATGATGCTATATATAGGACGGAAGTATTTCTTTGCCTTGTCAAATAATCTATCTATAAAATCTGTTTCTAGTACATCTTTCTTTATCATTCCAAATGACATCTTATTATTTTTTCTTCGCTTCAACATCAAAAAAATCAGGGACATGTCTTAACCGACAACATCCCCGAGACTCTTTCTTTTTTATTCAAATATATCGCTTAATGAAACCAATTCAATGCTAGAATCCACTTCTGCAATTTTTACAAGTTCATCGGTAAAACCACTTCTTGAGAACAAGTAATAATACTTGCTTTCAAAATGCTCTTCTACAGCTAATGATTTCTCCCTCAATCTTTCCAAATCATTTTTGTTCATCTTGAAATTTTTCCACTTGCATTCTCCAAATATTCCGTTTTCATTATTATCCATCGCCAAAATATCTATTTCTATCTGCTTTTTCCACCATCGGCCAATTTTCGAATACCTAAAAGACAATGATTGCTTTTTATTCAATTTCCTCATATATTGAATACAAACATCTTCAAAAACATAACTGGCATATTCGTTTAAGAAAGGCTCAACCATATATCCATAGACTCCGCCAACATCGGATTCTTCCAACTCCGAAATATTCGGATACACAAATCTGAAATAAAACTTGAAATAATTATTCTTCAATTTGTATAATCCACCTTGCACTTTGACCCTCTTTTTAATAGGTTCAGTTACAGGGTATTCTTTTTCAATGATATTCAATTTAATCAAATTTTTTAAGTATACACTTATCTTGGCTTTATCTATTTGAGTTTTTGTATATATTTCATTCAATTTAGTATTTCCCATTGCAACAGCTTCGATAATTGTATAATAGACTGAAGTTTCCCTCAATTCTTGTTTCATAAGAAATTCAACTTCATTATACAGAATCGAACCTTTTGTAAGAATATTTTTTTTAATGTTTTCTTCTGTAGACAACTCGTTGGCAAATTGATTCAAATAATACGGCACCCCACCTAATATCGAATACCTGACAACCTTATCTTCATCATTCACATTTTTAAAAAATAGAGTACTTGTAAAAACATCCACTTCATTAATCTTATATATTCCGGTGGCACGACCATAAAGAGGATTCTTTTCGCTCAATATGTTTTTCTCCATGAAACTCATGGACGATCCACATAGAACAATCATGACATTCTCATTTTTTAGAGTTTCGTCCCATAAATTTTGAAGAATCGATGGAATAGAAGAATTGTTCATCACCATATATGGAAATTCATCGATAATTACCAACTTCTTTTCTTTTGTTTGCAAATCATTTATAAATGCAAAGGCATCCTCCCAGGTTGAAAAGCTTTTTAAATAATTAGCAATAGGATTGTCTTTTAGCAATTTCTTAGAAAAAAGTTCTAATTGTTCAGCATCTATAGTTTCTTTGCAACTATAGAATACATGTGATTTATTTTTGGAAAATTCCCTAAGCAATTCGGTTTTTCCTATTCTACGCCTACCGTACAGCACAACGAATTCCCCTTGATTGCTTTTATATCTGTCTTCTAAAAAATCGAGTTCTTCTTTTCTACCATAGAACATAAAATTCACCTCTTTAAATCATGATTTATTAAATCGCGTTTAAATTAATTATGATTTAATAAGTTAATTTTATCACTTTATTATCAATATATCAAGGCATCATACTTTCATTCATTGTTAATTGAAGCACATCACTTCAATCAGCACGTCCGATCAAGTATGCAGCAGACAATGGAACCGATTCGATACCATTAAATGCTTCAGTTGCATTTTTTTTCGTACCAATATTATGTGCGGCAGCATCTTTTTCATATCAAAAACAAAACCTTTCCCGACGGTAAAATCCCTACCGCCTGTATCTTTTATTGTCTAAAACATTTCCCTATTCCCTCTGCAATTTACCTCAAAACATATATATCATTCCCAAATTCAGCACCTACAATGGTATTCGACAGCACAGATGAAAATATGAATTTAACATTCGGAAACATAAAAAAATAACTGATTGGCGAGTACACCACATTCAACACTTCATACGAGGAGAGAATCATGACTTACAGGGAAAATATAAGTCTAATTGACAATTTCGGAATTGTATAGTTAGTTTTTCAACCATTATAAGATAATATTGAATTTTTTATTGTATATTTCATATCTTCTCTTGACTTTATCATTTGAAACGCAAAAAAACAGTGGCTTATCATTACAAACAAGCCTCCTGTTTCTTTATCTTTTAATATATTGTTTTTCTATCTGAAGTATTCCACTATTCCATCTGCAATTTCCTTAGCCAATTCCTCTTGACCCTTTTCACTCTCGAGATATTCAAACTCCTTTGGATTAGGCATGAATCCCATCTCTAAAAGAATGGAAGGAGTCCAGGTTCCCCTTACGACATAGAAGTTGTTGACATTCAACCTTCTGCTGTTTCTACCTAAGTCATTTACAACTTCATCTAAAATATTTTGAGAAACTTCACTCGCAAAATCCTCTTTGTAATGAACAGAGAATCCATAAACATCGTTTATATCTCTATTAGGCGCTACACTGTTCGCATGAATGGAGATAAAAAGGTCGGGTTTTAAATCCCTGGATACTCTCAGTCTTTCCTGAAGACTTATATAAGTATCCGTCGTTCTCATCATCACGACTTTAGCGCCGTATGATTCTAGGTTGTCCCTCAGCTTGAAAGCGGTATCTATATTGACATGTTTTTCAGAATATCTAGATCCGATAATTCCGAGCGCACCTGAATCTTTTCCTCCATGACCGGGATCCACTAGAATAGTCAATCCACTCAGCGGTTTAGTATTACTATAGACAGCAGGTGACTTTTTCACCTTGAGTCTTATTCCACCTTCGATGTTTTCGACTATATATCCTTCTAAACTTTCATCGTCCTCCAATGTAAACTCATAAATCAAATCGTTGTTTTCAACACTTGAAGTCACGCCTTTAAAAAGAATGCTTCTTGAAACACTTACAGGATATGCTTTATCTATATTTTGAATCTTCAGAGTCAATACATTGTCGTCTACACCAGCTACGCTTAAAGTATCATCACTTAATTTGAAATCGTAATTCTCCCAGCTTCTATCATATGTGTAGTTGAAAGAAGTCACACTCCCTAAATCATAATCTTTATCATAAAATAAATTTACATTGTTTTTCTTGACCCAGTATCCAAAAGACAACCTGACATAATCGCCTGTCATCGCAGTAACATTGTCCACCATGCCATTATTGAGCATGAATGCAGAACCTTTGCCGCTGTTCGGATAAGGATACGAATCAATGTAATCTTTGCTCACTCTAGCCATAAGAGGAGCACCATTCATAGCCACTAAAACTTGATTCGACGCTTCCACACTGTCTAGTTTACCCTTGTAGTTCATGTTGTAGACAATACTTCCAAGCGAAGAAATCCTAGCTTCACCTTCAAACTCGGGAATCTTATAACTTCCCTTGAAAGTAGTGTAATAAACACCGTTTGGGTATTCATAAGTAACATTCGGCTTTAGCTTGACTATTTCATTATTTACATTCACTGTAACTATAGAACCTATTGGAGCATTGCAGCTGAAAGTTATGGTTTCACCAGGTTGCCACATCTCGATACCCTTAGGATAAGTACTTCCCCTGGTTATTTCAGCATTAGAATAAGCAGTCGGTGACCAAGCACTTGTATTCTTTGAAATAGTCCTAGTGACACTTTTACCCGATTGAGTAAAGGTAAATGTATTCACCCCGTCTTTTAAAGGAACATAAATACCGAAGTACCCCTTGTCGGAGCGATTCATAACAGGTGCGTTGTTCATATAAAGGGGAGTCTTTGGATCAGACACACCGTAAATATAATACCCACTATAATTTGAATTGATGTTTTTATATGGATTGTTTACTTCAAGTCCACTGCTGATCGGAGAACTCGTAGTTCTCCCACTGTAATAAGTAGTTATGGCTTTTTTTAACGACGATCTATCGACGATAGAGTCGTATCTGAAAAATACAGCTCCGTCTATATCTCCTGTTTTTTTATTCATCTCAAGTTGACGTATGATTTCAGCATCGCCCGCCCAAGCATCGGACTGAGATGTATTTCCCACTTTGTAAGCTGCATTCCCTGTATAAAGTTTGACCTCTGTGCCTTCGACCACATCACTCCACCACTTCGTGATGATTTCATAATCGGCTATGCTGTAACCGATGTTCCAGTAAACCTGAGGATTGATATAATCTACATATCCTTCCTCCACCCAAAGTTTTGTATCGGCATAGTGACTGTAGTAGGACTGATTGCCTCTAGTATCGGTCCCAAGTGGATTTGAACTCTTATTGGCCCAGATTCCAAAAGGACTTATTCCGAATTCAACCGAAGGATCGACTCTATTGATCATGTCGTTTACCATTTTGATCATTTCGGTGACATTGTTACGTCTCCAGTCGCTTATATTATCAAAACCTTTTCCGTAGGTTCTATATGTTTCACTATCGTTGAAACTAGCAGATGGATAAAAATAATCGTCAAAGTGAATTCCATCGACATCGTAATTTTGTATTATTTCCATCGCCCCGGCGGCCACTATGGTTCTTACAAGCGGATTTCCCGGATCGAAATAAAGATTGTTGCTGTACTCGACAACCAGTTCCGGTCTTTTCTTGGCTATGTGATCGACTACCAATTGATTCCATGCATCTACAGTGTTTCCAGTAAAATTCTTGGTTATGCGGTATGGATTAATCCATGCATGAAGCTGAATCCCTCTTTTATGAGCTTCATCTATCCAAAACTCCAATGGATCGAATCCGTTACTCGGAGCTTTCCCCTGCTCTCCTGTCAAATATTTCGACCAAGGAAAATAATTCGATTTATAAAAAGCGTCGGCAGTAGGACGAACCTGTAGAATAACGGCATTCAATCCCATGGACTCTATATTGTCCAGAATTTTTATAGCCTCGGCTTTCAAACTCACTTCATTTGAAGTTTGAACCTTTGGATAATCGAGGTTTAAAACGGTCGCTACCCAAACGCCTCTAAAATCATCAGAATTATTATTTTGTGCAAACGCAGGTATGCTAGTCATCATCATTAGTAAAATTAAAACTGTCATCAATACTTTTCTCATCATAATCCCTCCTACTAGCATTATATATCTTTGAGAATATATATGTTTTACATTTTGATTACAATTCCACAAAGTTTTACAAATGCATTCCAACGAACACATTATATTTTCTTTTGTTAACTCATGAGTTATTTACTTATGAGTTAACATTGATACCATTATGCAAGGTTTATTAAGTATACAAAGAAATAGGGACTTCGGCCCTGTTTCTTATCCACTATAGTTTGCTTATATTCACCCACTGACTTTAATCTTGGGATTTTTTGCAATTTCATCACCATCGATAAATCCCAATTTATTTGCCATATCAAAGTTTATCTCTATAATATGAAGACGACTGACGTGTTGGAACTCTTAACTTTGGAAAAAATCGCTCATTCCAACAAGCATAAGCTTTGGATCATTCTTTTCTTCATCTAATAACCTATCGGTAAAACCACTCTTTGAAAAAAGAATATAATATCTCTCAGGAAATTCCAAAAGTAAATAACTCTTTCTTTTTAAATCTTCATAAATATTATAATCTAATTTTTCATTTCTCCATTTACACTCAGCAAACAAACCTTTATTACCGGAAATGCAAACGATATCAATCTCTTCTTGTTTTTTAAGAATTTTATTGTTTCCCCACCATTTTCCAATGTTATCAAAAACAAAAGGAAGTTTCATCTCCCTGTTTTCAATCAGTAAATATTCTTTCGATATATTTTCAAATGCCAAACCCATAAAATTCGACAAATCAGGCAAAATTTTATTTTTCAGCACATAATCAGAAAGACCCAATTCAATATTAGTAATGTTCGCCGGAATATATCTATACCAAAATCTGAACATTAAATCTTTTATGCTATAAATTTGATTTTTTTTCCCCTTACTATTTATCGGAGCAATCTTTTCGACAATATGCAGATCGATTAAAGTTCTTAAATACTTAGCACACTTCGCATTATCGATTCCAGTTTTTGTTCCAATCTGATTTAAAGTTGACGCTCCCGAAGCGATAGATGCAATAATACTATTGTAGATAGCTGGTTCTCTAAGTTCTTGCTTCAAAAGACTAGTCGTTTCCTCGTAAAAATGTCCATACTTTTTAAGATATAGCTCTTTTATTCCCTCGGTTATATTAGAATACTGAGACAGCAATAAAAGATATTGAGGAATTCCTCCAACAACACCATAAGATATTATTTTTTCTTCATCAGAAAAACAAGGAATGAATTCTTGGCTTTCTTTATAATCAAAAGGTAGCAATTTCAGTTGAGACGTTCTTCTTCCATATAGCGGACTTTCATAACCTAGAACTTGCCTCTCCATAAAACTCATAGATGAACCACTGATAATCAACTTGATTCTAGTTTTATTCCATTTGTGATCAATAATATTTTGTAATATCGAAGAAATAGGTGAATAAGATTCCGCAAGATACGGATATTCATCAATTGCAACAACCAATTTATCTTGCCCAACTTGTTCCCCGATATATGAAAACGCTTTATCCCATGTTTCAAAAAAATCTATCATCGATTTCGCCATCGGAAAGCAATCCAAAACGATTTCACTGAACCGTTTTAAAGCATCTTGTTTGCTTTCTTGAGAAGCTACATAAAAAATATGGTTTTTATCTTTAATAAACTCATTTATCAAAGCTGTTTTTCCCACACGTCTTCTTCCATATAAAATAAACATTTCAAATTTATCCGAATCATATAATTTTTCCAAAGCTTCCAATTCATATTTTCTACCTACGAACATTTCAAAAACCCCCTTATTATTAACTCGTGAGTTAATAACTCGTGAGTTAATAATAACGCATTCTTCTACTCATGTCAATTTTTCCATGACTTAAAAAAACAGGGATTTTGCCCAGCACCATCATATCGATGCCGGACAAAATCCCTGTCTATATTTTTTTTGTTATATTTTGCTTATATTCACTGCACTGACTTTAAGTTCAGGAATCTTTGCAATTTCATCAACAACAGAATTAGTCAAATAATTGACCGCACCGTCTGCAAAATGAAACGGCATGAACACCACATTGTTCGCAATGATATCCGTTGTTTTAATGCTTGTGATTATTTCTCCACGTCTCGATGAAACTCTGACTTTTTCGCCATCTGCAAATCCCAACTTGTTTGCCATATCAGGGTTTATCTCTATATATGAAGACGGCGCTTTTTTATTAAGTCCTTCCACTCTTCCCGTCATGGTTCTAGTGTGGTATTGATACAGCACTCTACCCGTCGTCAAGATAAATGGATACTCTTCATCCGTAGTTTCAGCACTCTCGATATACTTGTTGGCTACAAATCGTCCCTTGCCTCTAGCAAATTCATCCTTATGCAGATACTTGGTTCCTAAATGGTCTTTTGTAGGACACGGCCACTGCAATCCATCCCCGTCGATTCTGTCATAATCGATCCCTGCATATTGAGGTGTGACCTCAGCTATTTCTTCCATTATTTCCATAGCATTTGCATACTTTTTCTCGCATCCTATTCTATTCATTATATCCATTATGATTTCCCAATCAGGCTTGGCCTCACCAGGCGACTCAATAGCTTTTCTGATTCTTTGGATCCTTCTCTCGGTATTTGTAAAAGTCCCGTCTTTTTCAGCAAATGAAGATGCCGGCAATACCACATCCGCCATTTCAGCAGTCTCTGTCATGAAAATATCTTGTACAATCAAGAATCCTGTATTCTCCAAAGATTTTTTAACTTTATTTAAATCAGGATCTGAAATCATAGGATTTTCACCCATTATATAAAGGAGTTTGATATCTCCATCTTCAGCCTTATGCATGACTTCAGTGCTGGTCAATCCGACCTTAGGCGACAATTTTCTCCCCCATGCTTCTTCGAATTTTGCAAGAGCCTCAGGACTGGCCACCTTTTGATATCCCGGATAAACATCTGGAAGTCCACCCATATCGCAAGCGCCTTGAACATTGCTTTGCCCTCTTAGCGGATTAACTCCGCCGCCTTCTATTCCTATATTCCCGCAGAGCATCGCAAGATCAGCCACCGTCATTACACCATGCGTTCCCGTGGTATGTTGAGTCACGCCCATTGCATAATAGATGCTGCCGCGCTTTCCACCTGCATAAATCCTAGCGGTTTTTCTGATGTCTTCAGCGCTTACTCCACATATTCCAGCCGCCTTTTCAGGAGTGCATTCACTGACGATTTCTTTTAATTCTTCAAATTTTTCAGTTCTGTCTTCTACATATTCTTTATCATAAAGATCTTCCTCAATTATGACATTCATCATGCTGTTCAATAAAGCGATATTCGTACCCGGTTTTATCTGCAAAAATTCATCCGCATAATCGGCCATTTCAATCCTTCTAGGTTCGGCGACTATCAATTTAGCTCCTCTTGCAACAGCCCTTTTCATTCTAGTGGCTATTACAGGATGATTCTCCGTTGTATTTGAACCGATTATGAAAATTACATCTGTTTTATCCAATCCGCTGATGCTGTTCGTCATGGCGCCGCTTCCTAGTGTAGTTGCAAGACCTGCAACTGTAGAAGCATGTCAGAGGCGTGCGCAATGATCGACACTGTTAGTACCTATACCTGCTCTAAACAACTTTTGGAATAGATAATTATCTTCATTTGTACATCTAGCAGAGGCAAAACCCGCTATCGTGTCAACTCCGTATTTTTCTTTTGTTTCATTTATCTTGGAAGCTATCAGATCATAAGCTTCATCCCATGTAGACTCTGTAAGCTTTCCTTCTTTTCTAACAAGAGGTTTTCTTAATCTATCCGGATGATTTATATACTCAGATCCGAACTTGCCTTTCACGCATAAAAGTCCTTCGTTCGACGGTCCGTCAGCCGCATCGATTCCCACTATCGTGTCGTCTTTAACCAATAAATCTATTTGACAACCCACGCCGCAATATGAACAAGTGGTTCTCACTTTTTCTACTTCCCAACGTCTGAACTTTTCTTTGGATTTAGGCATTATGGCTCCAACAGGACATACAGAAACACAGTTTCCACACGACACGCAAGCAGAATAATCTATTTGCGTTTCAAAACCCGCTCCGACAGTCGTTGTAAAACCTCTTCCTATCAATCCTAAAATATTGTTGCCTTGCAATTCAGAGCATACTCTGACGCAGTTTCCACACATGATGCATTTGCTCATGTCTCTTGTATAAAACGGATTGCTGTCGTCTATCAAATAGTTCTTTTTGGCTCCAACGAAACCAGATTCCTTGATATCGTATTCATAACAATAATCCTGCAGTTTGCAATCTCCCGCTTTTTCACAAGTCAGACAATCCAGTGGATGGTTGGCGATAAGCAATCTCAAAAGCTCTTTTCTAGCTTCTATAACCCTTTCGCTATGTGTAAATATCTTCATCCCGTCATCTATTTGAGTAGAACAAGAAGGTCTAAGATTTCTCATCCCTTCAACTTCCACCACACAAAGCCTGCATGCAGATTGCGGCTTCAATCTTTCATCATAACACAGCGTAGGTATATCTATTTTCAATTCTCTGCACGCCTGAAGAATAGTAAAATTCTTAGGAAATTCAAAGTTGTTTCCGTTAATAGTTATTTTCACCATCAGTATGTCCCCCTCTCTTATCTTCAATTATTTCTTGATTATTATGTCAAACGGACAAATTTCCAGACATTCCCCGCATTTTATACATTTATCATCGTCAATAGTATGTTGTCCTTTATTCAATCCCGAAATAGCATCTGCCGGACACACAGTTTTACATACCGAACACCCTTTACAATCATCACCAACAAAATATTGAATCAATTCGTGACAATGTCCTGCAGGGCATCTGTTTTCAAACACATGAGCTTCATACTCATCTTTATAATATTTCAAAGTCGACAATACAGGATTCGGAGCCGTTTGCCCAAGTCCACACAAAGCAGTGTCCTTGATGACATACGCAAGTCTTTCCAATTTCACCAGGTCTTCCGCTTCTCCGTTTCCAGTCGTGATCTTCTCAAGTATCTCGAGCATTCTTTTTGTACCTTCACGACAAGGTGTACACTTGCCGCAAGATTCATCGACAGTGAAATCCAAGAAAAATCTAGCTATATCAACCATGCAATTATCTTCATCCATAACGATCATTCCACCGGAGCCCATCATCGATCCTAATTCAATCAACGTTTCATAATCTATTTCAATATCCAAATGATCCGATGTAATACATCCTCCTGAAGGCCCTCCTGTTTGAACGGCCTTGAATTTTTTGCCGTTCGGTATTCCGCCTCCTATATCGAAAATGATCTCTCTAAGTTTTGTCCCTATCGGTATTTCAACCAATCCGGTATTGCATATCTTTCCACCAAGTGCAAATACTTTTGTCCCCGGCGTTTTTTCAGTCCCGATACTTCTGAACCAATCCACGCCTTTTAAAATAATCTGAGCGATATTTGCATACGTCTCGACATTATTCAATATAGTCGGCTTTCCCCACAAACCTTTGATAGCGGGAAACGGCGGTTTATTTCTCGGCATTCCTCTTTCCCCTTCTATCGAAGCGATAAGAGCTGTTTCCTCACCGCATATGAACGCTCCTGCGCCCAACCTTAATTCAACATCAAAATCGAAACCCGACCCGAAAATATTCTCACCAAGCAAACCGTATTCCCTGGCTTGATCGATTGCAATTTCCAATCTTTTTATCGCCAATGGATACTCCGCCCTGATATATATATAACCTTGACTTCCACCAATGGCATATCCTGCAATCGCCATCGCTTCTATCACACTATGCGGGTCGCCTTCCAATACACTTCTATCCATAAACGCTCCTGGATCACCCTCGTCTGCGTTGCATAGAACATATTTCTGATCGCCCTCGGCCTTAGCTGCGAAGCTCCATTTTACTCCTGTAGGAAAACCTCCGCCACCTCTACCTCTCAGGCCGGATTTTCTTATAAGTTCCACCACTTCTTCAGGCGACATTTCTTTCAGCACTTTGCCGAGCGCCATATATCCGTCATAAGCAATGTATTCATCAATGTTTTCAGGATTGATCAGTCCACAATTTTTCAATACTATCCTTGTTTGTTTTTTAAAAAATTTCGCATCACTCAATGACGTGACAATATTCTTGCCGACAATCCCCTTGTATAGCAATCTGTCGACTGTTCTTCCATTCAACAGATGTTCCACTACTATTTCATCGATGTCATCCAAATGTACGCGCGAATAAAACACACCTTCTGGATACACTACAAAAACAGGACCTTCTTCACATAGACCGAAGCATCCCTTCGGCAATACTTGCACTTCCGTCTCTAACCCAACTTCTTTTATTTTTCTCTTCATTTTTTTTACTATTTCATCCTTATGTGCCGATGAACAATTGGCGCCACCACAAATAAGCACATACGATTTAATACCATCCATATTCATTACCACCTTTACTCACTTAATGAAGTTCTACTTTTCATATGCTCCAATTGTATATTCATACACTTTATTTCCTTTTACAATATGCTCAGCAATCACTTTTCTCGCCTTTTCTTCAGTCATATACACATATGTCGTTTTATTGCCGTCTGGTGTATGCACTTCCACAACCGGCTCGAATCTGCAAATTCCAATGCAACCTGTCATATGCACTTCGACATTTTCCAATTTTCTTTTGCCGACTTCCTCTTTCATAACTTTAAACACCGGTTTGGCTCCCGCCGCAATGCCGCATGTAGCCATGCCTACTACAATTCTCATTCCGTTGTCATTATCGACAAGGTTTATTTTTTTCAACGATTCTTCTTTAAGTTTCATCAATTCCTCTAAAGACTTCAATTACCGCACCTCCAAAATTTATCACTTATATTTTTTTAGCATCTCAGATACTTCACTGGCATCGAATTTACCGTATACATCCTCATTCACCATTATCACCGGAGCCAATCCGCATGCTCCAATGCACCTTGTCGCCTCCAATGAAAACAATCCGTCTTTTGTCGTCTCGCCGACTTCGATTCCGAGTTCTCTTATTATTTGATTGAGAATCTTCTGAGAGTCTTTAACATAACATGCCGTTCCCATACAAACTCCGATATTGTATTTTCCTTTAGGTATAAGTGTAAATTGGGAATAAAATGTCACAACTCCATAAATCTCCGCTATCGGTTTCTTCAACCCTTCAGAAATAATCACTTGCACTTCTTTCGGTATATAACCGAATATTCTTTGAGCATCGTGAAGTACCGGTATCAGCGCACCTTTCATGTCTTTTTTTTCTTCAATCACTTTTTTCAATTCCATGATTTTGCTGGAATTTTTTTCAAAGTCGAATTCGAGCATCATTATTTCCCCCTATTACAATATATTTGCAGCACATGACCACATCATTTTTCCATATCAAATTCATATATTCAATTTTCTGAATATTTTATAAACTTTTTTCATTATACCAAGGATTTTCATGAACATGGGCATATTCTTCAAAAAAATTTGTTTTTTATATATATTTCATGCGAATTCATGCATCAATGCAAAAATTTCTGCATACTGTCATAATTATCGAATGGATGTTCATAGAAAAAGTGGCATTCTGGAATATATTAGACTCGATATATTCTATTCATGCAAACCTTGTTAAAATTAGATTGCACAATGTGAACAATGTATAGCCTATTTATTTGCTAGGACGATGATTGTTTTGTTCACTTGGCAATTAACCTTATAAGGTGTGGAGGTCTTTGATAATGGAAATGTCTTATCATTTTGAAACAAGCGGCGGGAAATTTTATCAATACAAAAGTTGATAAAGCAAACGATCGGGCTATATTAACTAGAATATTGAAGACACAAATAATCAAGGAATTACATTTTTACAAAGCAATATAGTACATATCAGCCCCAACAGCTATAAATTCGACACCGAATCAGTCAATAACCCCCACCTAAAATGCTAATACATTTTTGAGGAAGGGGCTTGTAGCAAGAAAAGCCCATATTGACTAGACTGAGCTAATAAACAGGTAAATCTAAAACATGTAAAACAAATAAGTCATAACAATAACTGGCAATTCATACCCCACCTAAGCCTATCGGCTTTGGAAGGGGACTTCTTGCCAGAAATTCTGTTAAACGTGCAAGAGAAATAATTTGAATTCGAAGGTTTTATAATGGGTTTTAAGAAAATAAAAACTAAGACGTTTGAAGATTTACACAAACAAGGTATAGAAAAATTTGGTGATTATTATATGACTGCCATTGAAGAAATCAACTATAAAGAATCATTGGCACAAACACTTAAAGAAACTCGGGAAAATCAGGGATTAACGCAATATAAACTAGCAGAATTGCTTAATAGAAAACCTCAGAAAATTTCTGAATACGAGAAAAGTGTCAGAATTCCAACTAATCACCCAACAACTAACTAACAAATTCCTCATAGATATTACTCTCGATCTTTCCAAAGAAAACCGGCTACCTAAGCTGGTTAATCAATGTCTTCCATATATATGGATCTCCCTCTTTTAAAATCCTTTTGATTTTAAAGCGGGAGTTTTTTTTGGTTTTTGTCAATTTTAGCATCCCCTTCTATTAACATTCAACTCTTTTGTTGATTATACTCAACAAATTCCACTCTTAAATAACGATTTTTCAACTATCAGACAGGTAAAAATGTATTCTGATCAAGGACTCTATTTATGTACTTTTTACATAAACAAACAAATATTTTTATGTAAGAATTCTTCAATTTTTATCCATCTCCCTAAACCTCAGTAGTATAATATTTGTATAAGTTGATTTTTCAGAAAATTCTTATATTTCATCAGCAAATCAAATTTTTTGGATGGAGGGCAATTCAGTGAAAATAACAGATCAAGTATACAGAGTCGATATACAATCCAAGCTCAACGGTTCAGTCAAATACATTGAAGACGTGATATTTGAAAATCTTCACTACGCTAGAACCTTGAGAAGCAGCATACCGAGAGGTAAAATTTTAAGCGTTTCATACCCAGACATTATTGAAGGCATAACCATAGTCGATAAAACCGATATTATTGACAAAAATGAAGTTTCGATGATTGAAACAGATATGCCGATATTCGCTGATAAAGAAGTCAATTATGTAGGCGAACCTATTGCATTGATCGTGGGGAAAGACAAAAACCAGGTTATCGAATTCTTCAATAAAATAATTGTAGAATATGAACCGCTGGAAGCAGTTCTTAGCATGGGCGGCGATGAAACTTTTTCAAAGCGAACTTATACAAAAGGAGATTTATCCAAGTATAGTACCTTAGAAGAGTTTTCAGGTCATTATAAAACAACATATCAAGAACAGCTCTATATGGAAAAACAGGGAGTAGTAGCCAATTATGTAGATGAACGAATTGAAATCTACGGCAGCATGCAATGTCCCTACTACGTTAAAAACGCCCTGATCAACGCTTTGGGTTTTGACGAGAACAGGATAAGAATCGTTCAGACAACCACTGGTGGAGCCTTTGGAGGAAAAGAAGATTACCCTTCTCTCATGGCATGTCAAACAGCTCTCGCATCTATAAAGATAGGCGCTCCTGTCAGACTGATCTTCGATAGAAGAGAAGATATCATATTCACGACTAAAAGACATCCATCAGAAACCGGCATCACTTCATATTTGGAAAACGGAAAAATCAAAGGAATGAAAATAGACGTCGAACTGGACGCAGGACCGTACTTGGGTCTGTCGGACGTCGTACTTCAAAGAGCTATTCTAACAATGACGGGAGCATACCAGATAGAAAACCTGGAGGTCAACGGTATAGTATATAAAACCAACAACATCTTCAACGGTGCTTTCAGAGGATTCGGAGGTCCGCAAAGCCTCTTCGCCCTAGAGCAGCATATGACTCAACTCGCAAATCATCTTGGAAAAGATCCGCTCGACTTGAGAAGAGAATACTTTGTCCAAACAGGACAACTTACATCGACCAACGGGATTTTCCATGAAAATATATATCTCGATAAGATGGCCGACAAATTAGAAGAAATTTCCGATTATAAAAATCCAAAAAAAGAATCGGATAATGGAAATCTAGTAGGATACGGCTTCGCGATAGTGCCTCACGGAGGCGGCTTTACAGGGGACGGCGAAGCTGCACACATCAAAGCCGTAGTCAAACTTAAAAAAGATACAGAAGGACTTGTACATATCCTTGTATCTAATGTTGAAATGGGGCAAGGAGCTCTGACGACACTTTCAAAAATAGTGGCAAGCACTCTAGATATTTCTTTAGATAAAGTTTTTTATAAAAATCCGGATACAGACGTAGTTCCCGACTCGGGACCGACTGCAGCTTCAAGAACAACCATGGTAATAGGAAAGCTACTATATGAAGCGGCTGTTAAATTACGAGAAGTAATGGACGTGAATGAAGAGATCATTATAACAGAGCACTATAAACAACCACCTTACATCGAGTGGGACCAAGATACTCTTCAAGGGAACGCTTACCTGTCGTATTCATGGGCGGCTCTTTTGGCAAGAGTAGAAGTGGATCCAATGACTTTCGAAGTCAGTTGCACAGATATATACGGAATATACGATGTAGGCATTCCTGTGGATGAAAAATTATTGCTAGGTCAAGTTCACGGCGGCGTAATCCAGGGTATGGGCTACGCAATGATGGAAGCGATGTACTCTATCGATGGGAAAATACAACAGAATTCATTCGCATCCTATGCAGTTCCGACCACTGTCGATGTTCCTAACATCCACTCCGATTGGATAATAAACGAATATGAAGACGGTCCTTTTGGAGCCAAAGCTGCAGGCGAACTCACGCTAGTAGGAGTTGCACCGGCTATAGCTTCTGCAGTGGCAGACGCCATCGGCAAGAACATATATGAAATACCTGTACTCCCAGAAAAAATACTGGAGGTGACAAAATGAGAAATATCATTTTCACATTAAACGGAGAAAAAGTTACAGTTGAAACAACTCTGAGCAGAAGACTTCTCGATGTCATAAGAATAGATTTAGGGCTGACAGGCACTAAAGAAGGATGCGGAGAAGGCGAATGCGGAGCTTGTCAAGTCTACCTCGACGGAAAAATAGTCAACTCATGTTTGATTCCTATGTCGAACGTCATAGGGAGAGAAGTTCAAACTATCGAAGGTTTTGCTAAAACAAAAGCTTATGAAAAAATTGAAAAAGCATATATAGAAGAAGGAGCAGTCCAATGCGGCTTTTGCACACCGGGAATGGTAATGGCGACAAACGCCCTTTTAAAGGACAACGCACATCCCAACAGTAAAGAAATCAAAGAGGGTCTTGCAGGAAACATCTGCAGATGCACAGGATATCAGACGATTTTCAAAGCAGTGAAAAAAATTGCCGATGAGGAGGAGAAATAATGTTGAATCACATCAGGCCAAAAAATGTTACAGAGCTCCTCGAAGCTTTAGATAAACAATACTACCATGTATTCGCCGGTGGAACCGACCTTATGATCAGAAAAAGGCAGTGGCAAGGTGCCGAAAGGAAATTCAACAAAGACATAGCCTTTATCGCCCACCTCGACGAACTGAATGGAATAGAAGAAACTTTAGATTCATACATCATAAAAACCTTGGTCACCCAGGCTGAAATGGCAAAATCGGATATTTTGCCTGAGTATCTTCAAATCCCGTTTTCTCAAATGGCGAATATAGCTATCCGAAACATAGCCACTGTCGGAGGAAACATAGTCAATGCGGCCACCGTCGGAGACAGTATCCCGGTATTGATGGCATTGGACGCCGAGTTGGTTTTGAAAAACATCTACGGCGAGAGAACAGTAAATGTAGATGAATTTATCCAAGGGAAATATAAAACCGTAAAAAAGGACAATGAAATTTTAGAAAGAATCATTATCCCTAAAACAGAATTCGACGGATATCGCTACAAAAAACTAGGTCAAAGAAAAGCAGGCATTTTAGCCAAATTATCCATTTTCATTGTTTATAAAAAAGACAACGACTCTCTGACCGACATCAGAATCACCATAGGTGCAGTCAATGAAATGCCTATAAGACTTAAAGAAGAAGAGAAAAAACTTATAGAAACGAAAGATATAGATGGATACCTCGACAAATTAAGTTCGGTCATCAATTCAAAAGACGATAATCGTTCGACTAAAAGCTACAGGGAACAAATCAGCAAAAGATTGGTCAGACGATATTTAGAAGAAATTATGCAAGGGGGAAAATAAATGCACGGCACTCTGAAAGGAAAACACTTTATCTCTTTAAGAGATTGGTCCAACGAACAGATCGACCTTCTGCTTGACACATCGGCAGATCTTAAAAGAAAACACTATATGGACGTTACTACAAACTATCTTCCCAACAAGACGATTTTTCTTATGTTCTTCGAACAAAGCACGAGAACAAGAAACTCAATGGAAGCCGGAATAGCACAACTAGGCGGCCATGCGAACTTCCTGGATACTTCAACAATGCAGATCAGCCATGGAGAAGTCGCTAAAGATACAGCTGTAATTCTTTCAAGTTTCGGTCACGGAATTGCTTGTCGCTACTGTGATTGGGGTATCGGTAATAAATATATAACAGACATGTCCAAGCATTCGTCAAGACCGATCATGAACTTGCAATGCGATTTATATCATCCGATGCAAGGCGTTGCCGACTTGTTGACCATTAAGGAGAAATTCCCGAACGGAACTAGAAACATAAAGATTTCAATCATATGGGCGTATGCGACTTCTCATAAAAAACCTGTAAGCGTTCCATTGACGCAGGCTCTTTTGTTCCCGAGATACGGGATGGACGTCACACTTGCATACCCTGAAGGGTTTGAACTTCCCGATTGGGTAATCGAAGAAGCTAAAGAAAATGCACGCATTAACTGCGGCAGCTTTAAAACCACCAACAACATGGCTGAGGCATTTAAAGACGCCGATGTAGTCATTCCAAAGAACTGGGGTTCTTGGAGCGGTAAAAATCCGGATGTCGACATAAACGATTTTAAGGATTGGAAATGCACAGAAGAAAAAATGGCACTTGCAAAAGACAACGTATACTATATGCATGCACTACCCGCAGATAGAGGAAACGAAGTTGAAGATTCTGTTATAGACGGTCATCACTCGATAGTTTATCAAGAAGCGGAAAATAGACTGCACACAGCTAAAGCTGTCATGGCACTAACATTGTAGGAGGAATTATATATGAAAAAAGTACCTGTTATAGGCCCAACGTATGAAGAAATGCTGCACCCTTGGAAAATCAATCCTGTAATCAGAAAAAAAGCAGAAGAGATGAAAAGCATCGATCATCTGCATCCGCTGAATCTCTACAATATCACTTGGAGAGGCTTCGATAATAAAATCAAGTATTTTGTGCTTACCAAGGAATTCACAGGCGTCGATGCAAACATCGTGGTGATGTACGCAAAAGACATGCCCTCTGGGTCACATAAAGTGGGACCTACTTATTCTGTTTTGACTGAAATGACGGTTGCACATCAAGTGGATCCATTGATTCACAAACTGGTATGGCCGTCGACCGGCAACTACGGCGTAGGTGGTGCCTGGGTCAGTTCTAGAATGAACTACAATTCATTAGTTATTTTACCTGAAGAAATGAGTACAGAAAGATTTAATCTTATCGAAGAATACGGTTCAAGCGTCATAGCTACGCCGGGTTGTGAATCGAATGTAAAGGAGATTTACGACAAGACCCATGAATTGAAAGCCGAAGACCCTGAGAGCATCAGAATTCTGAATCAATTCGATTCTATGGCCAATTACAGATTTCACGAGTATGTAACTGGAAATACAATGATCGAACTTGTAAAAGAAGAAAACATAGGCAACGGAGAAATTGCAGGAATAGCATTGACTGTCGGCAGCGCCGGAACGATAGCAGCCGGGGACAGGGTTAAAAAAACATTTCCTAATGCAAAAGTCATAGCGGGCGAACCCATTCAATGTCCTACTCTATCGTTGAACGGTTACGGCGGGCATGATATTCAAGGCATCGGCGACAAACACGTCACTTGGATCCACAACGTCTACAACACCGACGGAGTGGTCCAGATGGACGACATGGACTCTAAGCGCATGCTTAAAGTCATCACTACAGAAGAAGGACAAAAGTACCTGAAAACGATAATGGACCCAGAAGACGTCGACTTCATGAAAGATAAAATGGGTATATCGACTATTGCAAATATCATCGGAGCTATAAAAACCGCAAAACATTACGATTTAAAAGAAGGCGAGAACATAATGGTCATAGCTACCGATTCCATAGACCGTTATCACTCGGTAATGGACCAACAAGAAGATATGACATTCGAAACAGCGAGGAGATATCACGAGAGAATATTCCTATATCAAGAACCTTCATATTTCTTCGAAGGCGATAGAATGAACAAAGCCAGATGGCACAATCTTAAATACTACACTTGGGTTGAACAACAAGGCAAAACCGTTGAAGAATTGAACGATCAAAAATATCAAAATTATTGGCTCGATCAAGCGAATAAGGTTGAAGAATTCGATAAATTGATATTGGAATACAGAGAAAAACACAAAGA
>JAYENG010000275.1:0-6343 GCA_034721975.1 Bacillota bacterium | reverse complement strand
GCAAATTCCACATCGCCTATATACCTGTAATGCCATGGCTCATAAACATATTTTGTAATATCTTCTTTATCCTTTGTATACCTAAGAATGAATCCATATTTATAACAATTTTCTATCATCCACTTGAATTCCGGTTGTTGTTCGAATGATTGCTCTAATCCATAACCCATAGCTTCAGATGTTATATCGATAGCCAAACCCGTCTGGTGTTCGCTTTGCCCCGGCATCGCAACAACTTTCAACGTACTTTCAAGTCCCTTGTTGGTCACCCGTCTACTGAAAATACCTTCTTGATATGAATAGCTTCTATAGCCGGATGCCAAATACATTATCAAACCATCCTTTTCAGCATCGGCAAACATTTCTTCTGTTTTCTCAGCGACATGAGATGCCAATTCAATCGATTTGGTTTTTCTAACATCCACTTCTCTTAAATCTTTAGGAACAAAATCACTTGGCAAATAGTATTTTTTATTGATAAATACAAGGTCATCACCTAAATTTGGCGCTAGTTTTTCATTTCTTATTTTTTGCAGTTCACTCTTCGTCCCTTGACTATATTCGCCATTCGCTTCTAAGCCATCCACTGAATTTTGAAATTCAATAAGTTTGCCTTCTGTTCCACTACCATAGACTCCGTCCATGGCAGTGTAATAACCTGCTATTTTCAAGCTTTCCTGTAGCCACAGCACTTCGCCATCTGTCAATTCTATAAGTTTGCCTTTTTCTAATGAATCGTCAACGTCTTCTGATGAGTCATCAACTCCATTGGAAATCTCTCCAATATCATTTTCTTCTGTCGTTTCTCCATTTTCAATATCCGATACGACATTTTCACTTTTACTGCATCCTACCGATAAGATTACTAAAGTGAATACAATAATCATTATTATATTTTTATTCATACTGTTGCTCCTCCTAAGTATCTCGTTCCTCAAGTTTCACGATTCAAACAATTATAACATATATAATGTTTTATCTTACATGTCAATCGTTTAAGCAGAGTCATCTATAGACATACACCTTCAATAAAGGCAAGTTGATCCTTTACAGCCTTTTCGAAATCTTCATCAAAATATATATCGAAGTGACCGATTGGATACAATTTCACTTCTACTTTGTCCCCTAAAACCTTTTCGATCTTCAAGTGAGATTTTGGAGATACTATTTCATCTTTTTCACACACAAGCAACTGAACCGGGCACCTCACATTTATAGCCCTGATTAACAAATTCGGTGCATGAGGCATAAGCATGAATCTTGCACAAACTTCATTAATAAAATATTTTGAATCCACAGCAAGTCTTTGAACACCATCAAACACTCCTTGAGTCCTAAGAAAAGCTGTTGAATTCGGAACTCCATACGCCGGAATAATATGTCTTGATAATCCGAATCGTGATCTACCTTTATCTCTTTGAGCATGAATAAATAGTTTTAAGAAGAATCCTATTCCTTCTCTTTTAAATGCTAGTTTACTATCCTCTTTATTGTCGAATGATCCACATTGAGCGACGACTCCCGCTATCTTTTCATCTTCACCCGCTATGACAATTCCATAACTTGCTCCCGCTGATGTACCCCATAAAACAATTTTTTCATCATCGATATCTTCTCTACTTCTTGCATATTCGATTGCAGCTCTCAAATCATCAAGTTGCTTAGTTGCGGATAGCAATTGCCTCGGTTCTCCTCGACTCTCGCCATAATGCCTATAGTCATAAGTCAATGCCGCATAACCTTTTTCTGCAAATTTTAAAGCGTAGTTTTCCAGCGTCAAATCTTTAGTACCACCAAATCCATGACTCAACACCACACAAGGAAATGCCGTTGGTTTCTTTTCAGGCAAATATAGCCATCCGCTGATTTTTTCTCCGCAGGCTTCAAATACAATATCCTCTCTGCATCTAGGTACTTCTTTTTCTCCTATAATCTCATTTTTCTTAAATGGCTGTTTCTTGACATTCATAATGGGGAAAAAAATTATTACTATAAAATATGCAAATAAAAAACCGATAATCCATCCAAATATTTTAAGAATAGTCATGCTTACCCTCCTCAACAATTCTAAAATAACCATCTTTACTGACTTTCTACCCATTTTTCCAAAATTATCTTTATAAAAATAGTAATATTCATACATATTTTTTAAAAAAACATACCGCACAATCATTAACAATCGAGCAGTATAACTTTTTAATTCTTTATTATTTTCTCAGTTGCACCACTTAAACAGGATTTTCAGGAATCACTCTAATCCCCATTTCAATTCTAAAATCAAAACAATCCTACTTTTTTTAATTTTGGTCTCCCTCATTTCTTTTATTCTTCTCCCTATATTTTCTAACTTTCATAAGCGAAGCACAGGTGTTATCACACCATTTTCGTGTTCTGTTTTTACTCTCATCATAGAATACCCAACGGCACTCTGGATTCTGACAAAATTTTATTCTATTCAATTCATTATCTGCAACCAGTTCGGAAAAAGAAGTTATCACTTCATAAATTATATAATCGATAGTTTTTCCACTTGGAACAACGACAAGTTCATACTGCTGTCCATTCGGGACAATAGTTTTATTGAATCTAAACTCTCCCATATATTTATTTATAGCTAACAGATCTTTCAGACTTATAGGCTTTCGTTCGCTTAAATCGTAGATTGCACTGCTGAGCAGACCTCTTAACTCCAATAACATTTCTATTTGCTTTTCCTCCAAGGAATCATCTAGGGGCAAATCCCATTCATTCAAGAATTCAAGAACCCATTTTTCATCTTTCAACGGATCCATATATAGTTCGTGCGTTTTATACCATTGGCTATTGATAAAATCAATACATAGAAATTTCAATTCAGCAACCTCCATAATCATTATTGACAGTTACATCTTTAACTGTTATCATGCTATTATATCATGTAACTATCATAAAGCAAATTGTCGGTTACTTAAATATTTGATTAAAGGAGACAGTATGATGAATTCCATATCAGATGATATTATCGAACAAATTCATAATCATGGACTGAGAGCTAAATTAATTTCTATTAATCACTTTGAAAAGATTAAACAAGAGTATGAAAAAGTTCAAAAAAACAATCCTTTTGTCACTAAATATTTGGGTAGCTACTTTGAAGAATTCAATTATGATCCTTCTAGTATTATGACAAACCCGCAATCTCTGCTAATCGTTGCTGTTCCCGATATAATTACCCGCATGTATTTTAATTTAAACGGTAAAAAACATACAGTTTTAATGCCACCGATGTATTTATTCAACAGCAGTGTCAAAAACGAGAAAAATATAGAAAAAATCACGGAGATCAATGATCTTCTAGAAAAAATATTATCGCCATATTCTTTAGAGTCCAATAAAATCAATCTTCCAGCCAAATTATTGGCCGTTAAGAGCGGATTAGGTGTATACGGTAAAAACAACATCTGTTACGTTGAAGATTTAGGTAGCTTTATGTGGTTAGGAGTATATCTGACTGATATCCCTTGTGATAAAGATGTGTGGTTAGACTATAGTACTATGGATATCTGTGAAGATTGTGATTTATGCTCCCATAACTGTCCTACAAACGCTATAAATAGTGATGCTTTTGTAATACAAGCAAGCAAGTGTATCACTTATCACAATGAATCCGAAAAAACTTTTCCAAGTTGGATAGATAAAAATAAAAACAATGCAATCATCGGTTGCCTAAGGTGTCAAATCGTATGCCCCGCCAACAAAGAACACATTAAAAACATTAAAGATCTTGCAACCTTTGAAGATTATGAAACAAAGCAAATTTTAGATGGGACACCACTGCAAAATTTAAATGAATCGACCATAAAAAAAATAAAAAGTATAAATTTCATCGAATACTATAACTTGCTCACTCGCAATTTAAAACTACTCATTAAATAATAATCACGACTACTGCCTACAGTTACAAATCGAGGAAAGATAATTATCTTCCCTCGATTATTATATATTCCATGCATTAAAAAACTGCAGTAATTAAACTACAGCCTTAAATCAACTCCTTGAATATCCAATTCTTTAATCAACAATGGAGACCTTTTTACTGAAAGTTTCAATTCATTATTTTTGACTTTCAAATTACATATAACATAGATATCGTATCTATCTATTTTATAGTGATTGTATTTTTCTATATCATCTGGTACTTGATTGTACACGACATCGAGTTCTTGAACTGAACCAACTCCGCCTCTTTCAACTTTTCTGATTTTTATACTTATTGATCTTCTATTTTTTTTCCTTAGATATTTTTTCAATTCATCAGTTAATACAACATTCATGATGCCACCTCCTAGAAATATAATACCCAAAAGTCAATCAATAATTCTTTTTTAATAAATATAATATGGACCAAACGGAATACCTTTAAAAATCTGTCCCATAAAACCCATTGATGTAAACAATCTGAAAAGATATATATATCGAATTGTTTTCTTTTAATATGCCCCATCTAGAGACAATCATAGAGTCATAAAAAATTTAAACTATTTATTCATTTTATCTATAAATTGTTTTTTGTACTCTACATAGAGATATGCCCCCCGCTGAAACTTTGATTTTGTTAATCAATCGTTTTTTTCGAAAATCGGGTTCTACACTAAAGATCCAGAACTTAACAAAACAAGTAGATTCGCAATTTCTACGTATATTTCTTTTATAGTTTCACAATCGTCTGCACATAACCACAGACATTTAACTAATACTACTTTCTTCATTTTGCAGTTCAAACTCATCTATCATCTCTTCAAAATGATCAATCTGTTTGATTCGGTTTTGTTCGCCATAAGTTTCTTTAACACTTTTAAGCAATAGTACACTCATCATAACTAAAATTATTGCAAATGGTAAACCTGTACTGATAACAGTAGTTTGAAGTACAGTTAACACCTCCGAACCACCAATTAACAACAACACAGCTGCAATAAAACCTTCCATACAAGCCCAGAACACTCTCTGGATTACAGGTGAATTCAATTTTCCTCCTGATGTAATACTATCTACAACTAAAGAACCAGAATCACTTGATGTTACAAAAAATGATACTACTAATAGCGTTCCTAAAATTGAAAGCAACACTCTAATGATACCTGCTGCAAATGGAATATCTAGATATTGAATCATCTCAAACAACGCAATCGGTAAATTGTTTTGTACGGTATCAAACAGTTGTCCACCAACTAATTGGTTCAAATGAATCGCTGTACCGCCAAAGACTGATAACCATACAAAAGATAATAAAGAAGGAACAATCAACACAGCTAATACGAATTCTCTAATTGTTCTACCTTTAGATACACGCGCAATAAACATTCCCACAAACGGTGACCATGAAATCCACCATGCTAAGTAAAATACAGACCAACTTCCTTGCCACGAATCATTACCAGTGGATATAAAAAATGCAGATTGTACAAAATCATTCATATATAATCCAAGTGCATTACTAAAAGTTTTTATTATAAATGCTGTCGGTCCTAGTATTAGTATCACAAGCATAAATATAAATGCCTTCTTTATATTTAGTTCCGAAAGAAATTTTACACCTTTATCTATACCTAAAACAACACTAATTGTTGCAATACCAGTAATTACAGCAATTAGAATAACTTGAGTAGTAACATTTATTTCTAATCCGAACAGATAATTTAACCCACTATTAATTTGTTGAACTCCAAGTCCTAGTGAAGTGGCCAGCCCAAAAATACAAGCCACAACAGCTAGAATATCAATGAGATCTCCCCAAATTCCGAATATTTTGTCCTTTAAAAGCGGATAAAATACCGACCTTAAAGAAAGCGGTAAGTTTTTATTATATGCAAAGTATGCTAGGGCTAAAGATATCAGCGCGTAGATTCCCCAAGGATGAAATCCCCAATGGAAAAAAGTTGTAGCTAATGCTTGATTAGCTACTTCAGCACTATTAAAAATCGGTGGTGTAAATTCGGAATGATATAACGGTTCACCTACAGCCCAGAACATCAATCCTATTCCCATTCCAGCCGAAATCAGCATAGAATACCACGAAAAATTACTAAACTCAGGATTTGCATCTACGCCACCTATACGAACATTTCCTAATTTAGAAAATGCTAAATATAACGAAACGCCAATAAAGAAGTTGCTAGCCAATATAAATAACCAGTCAAAATTATTTATGATTATATCTTTGATGTTTCCAAAAAGCATATTAGCCTGTTCTAAGTTTGATAATGCAAATCCAGAGAATAACATTATTATAAGGCCTGCTCCTAATGCAACCACTGGATTCATATCCAATCCCCATCTTTTAAAATTACGACTATATAACTTT
>JAYENG010000274.1:0-6354 GCA_034721975.1 Bacillota bacterium | reverse complement strand
CGAAATTCGAGACTTTTCCGGTATGGAATATACCATTGAAGCATCCGCTTAATATTGCATATGAATCGGCGACGGTTGATTTGAAAGATGTAAACATGATCGATGCTTTCCATCTGGATGCATATGGTCAAATCTCGGTGAATTATAATAGAGATATCGAATCTTTTCCAGTTCTAAAAAGAATCATTGAAAAGATTACAGGAGAAGAATCAGTTTATAAATCTCCAACTGATATGGGTGTAAATAGAGTGGGATTTGGGATTATTGATGATGAAGTGGTCCAAGATGCATCTCGTCAAGAAATCATCAGACGCTATTTCAAGACAGGGTGCGAATATAAAAAAGGCTATGTCGATTTTGAAACATATCAGAGAGCGAAACTTATAATGGAAGATTTGAATTTGGGACCTCTTGATAGAAATGTGGTTTCTCCTGCAAGACAAAAGGCAGATGAATTAAGAACATATGGTGAATGTAATGAAATATGTTCTGTAATAGCTATGGAAATGCCGGATGGGGAGATTATCACTGGTCGCACGAAAGTTCTTATGGACGCATCTGCAGCAGTCATCCTCAACGCAATCAAGCATTTGGCAAAAATAGATGATAAATTACATCTGATTGCACCAGTTATATTGGAACCGATAATAGAATTAAAATCCGAATCACTCGGTTCAAATATTTTAACGTTGGATTCTGAAGAAATTCTCATCGCTCTGAGTATCAGTGCAGTCACCAATCCTGTTGCAAAGATGGCTGTGGACAAATTAAAAGAATTAGCTGGTTGCCAAGCTCACACAACTACCATTTTGGTTGCCAGCAATGAACAGATATTCAGAAAACTGCAGATTGATATCACCAGTGAACCGGTCTATTCATCAAAGAGTTTATATGAAAGCAAATATTAAAAAAATATATATATTCTGAACATTAAAGAAACCCTGATGAACCATTATTGGAATCATCAGGGTTTTAGAGTTTTTGAATATTATATTGTGTTATAAATCGATACATTGACAATCTTCAATAATGATTAACCGGTTTCACTTGGCATTTTGTCAAGTTCAACGCCTTTTACATGACATGAATGTTTTCCCAATAGTTTTTCAAAAATAAATTCAATATGGTCATTTTTCGCTTTGATTCCTTTTTGAATGTATACAACGATATCGTCGATTTCATATCTGTCGTAGCGTTCTAAATGGTTTGGTTCGTGATATGAAATTATAGGTCTTTTCGAGTATACATTGCCTACACTGTAATCTTCATGAACTAGTTTCAGTTTGATAATTTTATACTCATGTTCATGGAGGTATTCCATTAGTTTATCTTGAATAGTAATTTTCATGATATCCCCTCCCCTCGAATAATATACATAGGAGCACTGATCAACTTCTATAATTTTAAATTGACTGATTAAAACCCATATGAAAATATATAATGAACATCTACAAGAATATTCTTGAGATAATCATCTTGATAATATGTATATACCCAAATTGATTGGTTTTTAAATGATTTTACAATAGAAATCATAATCAGTATTATTGTTTTCCCCAAATATAACATAAAAAGCGAATCGATTAATTTACCATGCAAAAATTTATTGTTATAAAAATTTAATATTCTAAAATTTGTGTATAACAATAAGCAATTATAGTGTACAATATCGTTGCTGGACAAAATAGTCCCGCAAAATTATGGAGGTGTACTATGCATAAGCTAGGTATTAACGGTATGGGAAGAATAGGAAAATTAATTTTGTGGAATAATTTACTAAGTGCAGAATTTGATGAATTTGTAGTGAACATCGGTAGAAAAAGTGGAAATTCAATCGATGCGTTTATAAATTTCATTATGACTGATTCTACTTATGGAGCACTAGATAGATTTTTATTCGGCTACTCAGGGAAAAATGTAGTGGTTGAAAAAATAGATGATTCAACGTTTAAACTTAATGGAAAACTTATCAGAGTATTGGATAAAGAGAGAAATCCTAAAAATATAGGGTGGAAAAAGTTCGGGGTGAAAGTAGTAGTAGATTGTACTGGAGTTTTTCTGGATCCCAACGAAGAAGTTGATGCTCCAAGAGGTTCTGTTAGAGGGCATTTAGAATCAGGGGCTGAAATCGTTATCTGCAGTGCTCCGTTCAAAACTAAAGAACAATATCCAAATGATGCGATAATGGCGGTTTATGGTATTAATCATAAAGATATCGATTTTAATAAACATAAAATCATTTCATCTGCCAGCTGTACTACTACTGCACTTTCTCATATGATGAAACCATTGCTTGATAATATAGAAACTTCAAAAATAATCACAGCTTCGATGAGCACAATCCATTCTGCAACAAACAACCAGACTATCTTGGATTCACTACCAAAAAGCGGTAGTGTAGATTTGAGGAGAAATAGATCTGTATTCAACAATATCATCATTACTTCTACAGGAGCGGCAAAAGCGCTCGAATATGTTTTACCTCAAATAAAGGAAATCGGATTCATGGCCGATTCTGTAAGGATAGCAAGCAATACAGTTTCGTTGGTTACACTTAATTTAACATTTAAAACTTCTTTGAATTCAAAAGGTGAACCTACAATAAACAATGACTATTTAAATGAAATCTATGAAAATGCGAGTAATGAATGTAAATTGCTTAACTTCTCTAAACTACAGAATGTATCATCTGATTTCAGGGGTGAAAGAGCTTCAGTTGTCATTGAAGGTTATGAAACTCATACCAAGACAGGATATTTATCGCTACCGAATTCAGTACTTTTTGAAAATGGTGTAACGGGAGAAATAAAACTTCCGGTAACTCATGCGAAAATATTTGGATGGTATGATAATGAATTTGGGAATTATGTCAATTCATTGACTGAGTTATTGAACTATTCAATAAAAAATATTTAAAGATCAACTTATATAATATGCTAAAATGACCTCATATAAAAGATTTTGAGAATCTAGGGTGAGTTATGAAAAAATTTGTAATGATATGTAGTATTATGATTCTTGTGGTATGGATATATCATGCATATGATATGTCGAACAGTGAAAATGTATCTTCTGAAATTGAAGAAATAGTGCAAGATGAAAAAGAAATTGAAATTGCCGAAGCGGAAAAAATCGAAGAAGAAATACAATACGAAGATATCAATCTTAGTTTCTTGGGCGATGTCATGACAGATAGTTATATTGGAGAGTATATAGATTCTTATGGAGTGGATTATCCGTTTGAAGAAGTTAAAAATATACTTTTAGATGATGATATGACAATAGCCAATTTTGAATCGAGCATCAGCTTAAGAGGTGAAACTCTAAAACCGAAAGGGTATGGTTTCAGATCGAAGCCTTATACTATAGAGGGGCTTGTAAATAACGGCATAGATACGGTTAGCTTGGCTAATAATCATATATTGGATTTCGGTGAAGTGGCATTTAATGATATCATAGATTATTTGAATGAATACGGTATCAGAAATGTAGGTGCCGGCGATGATACAAATCAAGCTGAGAAACCATTGATTATAAAAAAGGATAATTACACCATTGGCATCATAGCTTATAATTCAATCATACCTTGGGAATCATGGAAAGCCACTGATGATAATGCTGGTACAGCGTGGTTTACAAAGGATTATAATGACAAAATCATTGAGAATATAATTAATACAAAAGAAGAATGCGACTTGGTCTTTGTTGTACTGCATTGGGGAGTGGAGTATTCGAATGAACCTGAGGATTGGCAAATAGAATTGGCGCATAGAATGATCGATTCTGGGGCTGACGGGGTAATAGGACATCATCCGCATGTTTTGCAGGCGATCGAGATATACAACGATAAGCCGATACTCTACAGCATAGGAAATTTCGTTTTTCTTAAAAAAGACGAAGATGCCGGCAGAACGGGGATTTTTCAACTGAAGTACAATGGAGAGTCGTTTGTACAAGGACAATATCATCCTGTTTATTTAAAATACTGCAAAGCGAATCTATTACCTGTTGATAGTGATATGGGTGAGGATTATATAAAACATTTGACTGATTTATCAAATGACTACAATACAATGCTGTTGGAAGATGGAATTTTTAAAAGTGAATAAGTAACCTTTTATATATTTTGATAAACTCTGAATTGTTCAGAGTTTTTTTCTTGCATTTAAGAAAATGCGTGTTATACTTGCTATAGCAAAGAATGTTATAGCAAATATATCGGGAGGAAAAAATGATGAATTTAGACTTGATGGATGTAATACCTATGTATATGAAAAAAATATGCTTAAGTTATGCACCACATAGAAACAAGGGGAATTTAAATCAAACTCAAATTAAAGTATTGATTGCAGTTGGTAAAAAACCTGGAATTTCAATGAAGGAATTAAGCGAAATGATAATGATCGATCAAGGAGCGTTGAGTAGAATAATTAAAAAGCTTAGCGATAGAGAGATTATAAAAAAAGATATCAGTGAAATCGATAGAAGAATGTCGTATCTTTATGTAGATTCGGAAGGATTGTCGATTTTAGCTGATAACATGGAGAAATTCGAAGAACATATAAATGATATATTTTCAAATTTTACTAGTGAAGAAAATGAGGAGTTTATTGGTGCGCTTAAAATTTTAAAAAAATATTTGGAAAGGATTGAATAATATGCAATATGAATATAGAAAGAGTTGCAGTACAAAAGAGTTTTACTATTTGATAGATGATGCTTTTAAGTCTATGAAAGACTATAGGAGGGCCATGAAAGAAAAGTTGATAGAGAAAGCTTTTGAAGAAAAAATCATGCTCGCGGTAACAGATATCAATGGTTGTGAACTATGTAATGCATTTCATACGCAAAATGCTAAAAAGTTTGGGGTTTCTCAAATTGAAATCGGCAATATAATATCCGGTGGGATTAAAATTGGAACAACCAAAGAAGATATCGCCTTGGATTTTGCAAAACATTACGCTCTGGAAAACGGCGATTATAGCGATGTAAAATGGAATAAATTAATTGAAGCATATGGTGAAGAAACTGCAAAGGGAATACTGGGAGTAATAAGAATCATTATGATGGGCAATGCTTACGGAATCGCAGCAGGTGCTCTTCTTAACAGGTTCAAACTTAAACCGGTAAAGAGAAGTACTCTATTTAATGAGTTGTCGATTACGCTAAATGTTATTTTGTTTGTACCGTTTCTCGGTATCAAACGAGGATTATTAAAAGCATAGGCTAGAATAACATCAAGCTATTAAAGTGGTATTAACAGAATATTGTGTCTGAGACTCACAGTACACATATATAGAATTTTTAATTGCTGGTGCAATTATCTCTCTAAATATTCTAATACAGCATTTTATAGACAAATTATGTAATATTCTTTGTTCACTTTGATATAAGCAAGGTATATACTAAATACATATCAACATGTTGTTGATTGAAAAGAGTAAACTAATGAGAGAGTCAATTGTGGAGGCTGTTATGAAAAATAATTATATAGAATGGTTAAAAGATAACTGGCAAAAATCAGCAATATTAGTTTTGATTTATGTTTTAGGAAGCATAATACCATTGTACTTAAGAATTGATTTAATTGAGTTTATGCTTTTATTGGCATTTCCTTTGTATTTGGTACATGAAATAGAAGAATATATTTTACCTGGTGGATTTACAGAATTTTTTAATGAAAATTTACTGAAAGTTAATCCTGAAGATAAAATCGTACCGATAGATAGAGAAGTTGTTTTTTGGATAAATATGATTTATATATGGGTTGTAATTCCACTATTTTCCGGATTGGGTTTTTACAATATAATGTTTGCTGCTTGGATTCCATATTTCTTTTTCTTTCAGGCTCTATCACACTTTGGTATGGGGATAAAGGAAAAGATGATTTTAAATCCAGGGATTAGATCGTCATTTATATTGCATGTACCTTATGCAATCATTATGATTAATTTACTCAGTAAAAATGAAGTTTTGATAAATCCGTATATAAATATGCATATGTTTATAGGATTTATGTTTAATTTATTATTACCGATATTTGCAAAATATATTATCATGCCGAGATATCACAGAAGATTAAATTGTTAATAAGTAGAGAATTAGAAGAAGAGCAAAAAGCATAGAGGAACAAGAAGCTAACCGAGCGGAAGAAGAAGCAGAGAAAGCTAAAAATGGGCAAAACGTAAATGAAGATCAATTTGATGATGAAGAGTTAGAAGAAGATGATGACTAACTGATCAACTGAACGGGTATCCCGGGAATGTAACATTATTTGTGTAAAATCCAAAGTTTCATGAAAATAAAAGATATTAAGTTTTATTCACTCGATGAGTTATCATATCAAAATTGACA
>JAYENG010000273.1:0-6399 GCA_034721975.1 Bacillota bacterium | reverse complement strand
CATTGAATGCTTTGAGCAACCAGGGAGCGAACTTCGTATTGGAGAAATGACCAAGAAACAAGAAGCGCTTTATCACCAACTCGGTGTGAACCCTCCGACCACGTTATAATTGCTCGGGAATTTAGGATTCATCTTGTTATTGACAATTCAATCGATATGGATGATAAATCTCAGCAATTCATAGTGTTATTACTGAATAATATGGATAGCAACCACGGAAATATCAGTATTACATTTTATAATCGATATTTTGCATTGATAAACGATATAGAGAGTGACAATCTTATAATAAAATAGTGATTAAATCGAATATGTATTATATTGTGGTGAAAATTAGAAATGATATGATTAACCATATTTCAGGCAATTAAATAAGCACTCGGCGAGTGCTTATTTTTTTATAAAAAAATAATAAGATAAGTTGAAGAATTCCTTTGATAAAGCGATAAATATGATAAAGTAGTATTAGAAACGGGAAAATAGTAAAATTAAATTATTAGAAGTAGAAGAAATGAGGATAAATGATGAATACTGTATTATTTGATTTAGATGGAACATTGTTGCCGATTGATCAAAAAAAATTTCTTGAAGTGTATTTTGGAACTATGGAGCAATTAGTGGAAAGCAAGGGGATAGATTCAAAAAAAATGATGAAATCATTATGGGTTGGTACTTCAGCTATGATTAATAATGACGGGTCTATGTCAAATGAAAAAAGATTTTGGAGTGTCTTTTATGAACACTTTGGAAAACTTGGGGATTCTATAGAAGAGATTTTGGATGATTATTATAAAACAGAATTTGAAAAAGCGAAGGTTGCATCCAAGAAACATCCTTTGGCGATAAAATGTGTTCAAACACTTAAGAAAAAAGGATATCAGGTGGCATTGACTACAAATCCTCTGTTTCCTGATATCGCGACCTATTCTAGAATCAGGTGGGCAGGTCTAGAGCCTGAAGACTTTTCGATAATAACTACTTATGAAAATTGTACTTTTAGCAAACCTAATATAGAGTATTACAGCGAAATATTAAAAAAGATTGATAAAAAACCAAATGAATGCATTATGATCGGCAATGATGTAAGTGACGACATGTGTGTTGAAGATATGGGTATGGATACATTTTTGCTAAAGGATTGTTTGATTAATTCAAATGGAAAAGATATCCAAAAATATAAACAAGGAAATTTTGATGAACTCTATGATTTTATTAAAAATTTACCGCCAGTGTAAAATCAACGGTAAATAATTATAAGGAGTGGAACTAAATGGATTACGAAAAGCAAATTGAAGAGAACAGTAAGAAAAATGAAGTGTTGTTGAATGATTTTGAAAACAGCATGATGAATGAGAAATTAACAAATAAAACGATAATGAATCATGTTTTCAATGTCGATCTGTTCATCAATGATTTTCTAAATTACTATGAAGCAACAGCTGCAGAAGAGGGAATCGAACATATTGATGATTTCTTAAGCGATTGGTTTATTAGAAAAACAATGTGGTCAAGTGAATCATCTGTTAAACAGAATATCACATCTCTAAAGAAATTCTATAAATTCATGATGGGTGAAGGATTGATAAGTAAAGACAAATATGACTATATGATTAAATTGATTAAAGATACTAAAGACTTTTGGATATCTACGGTAAATGAATACAATAATGAAGAAGACGCTGATGATTATCTATTAGATGATGATTTTGATGATATGTTTGACGATGAGCTAATGGCTGAAATGGAAGAGGATGCATACGAATCTTTTTTTAAGGAAGTAAAAGAACTTGGAGTATTGAAGCCATGGAATTGGTTAGATGATACGGATGTTTTCGGCATACATCAAGTAGAAACCGATGAAGATTATTTTATTTGTGTTATAGGGGGAGCCGGCGAAAGTTACGGAATTATCGTTTATGAAGAGTTGAGTGGATTAAAGAGTTATATTAAACAGTTAAATGGAGAATTTGATGATCCTATAGAAGTTTTTAATATTCTTGAGGCGGTTGTGATACATTACGACAAGAAATCTTACCTAGATTCAGTAGATATTGAAATGATAAAAAAATCAGGAGTAGCTTTTAAAGGAAAGAATTTTTGGCCTATGGTAAGAGTATATGAACCTGGATATTTACCAGATATGATTGAGACCTATGATATGAGTGAAATGGCTGAACTTTTAGAAATTGTAAAAGATATGGTTGTGTTGTTTAAAAACGAACCAAAGAGATTGACAGATTTAGATGACGATCAGATATATATAAGAGAAGCATCTTTTGCAGGAACTTTTAAGGACACTAAGAAAACTTATGAAGAACTTTTTATATCTGAGAGCAACGAAATTTCAGTTCCGGTATATATAAATGAACTAGAACTGAAAAGAGTTGAAAAATCTTGTAAGAGAACATTGGATATTTGGGAATTGGATAGTTTTTATCATATAGAACCTGTACAAAATAATGAAGATGAGATACCCTTCTTCCCTGCAATGATTTTAGCGGTCAATATTGATAATGGAATGATTCTTGGTCAAAATTTAACACATCCAGATACTCAAGGTGAAGATTTTCAACGGTATGTTTTAAAAATGATCAGCGAACTCAAGGTGTTGCCTAAAAAAGTTAATATGAGAAATGAAGAGCTTATTAAAACAGTACTGCCAATATTTGACTCCATGAAAATCGAAATAGTTCCAAAGAATAAACTTGAGATAATACCGGATATCAAACGAGATCTATTCAAAAGCAAAGGATGAAATATAGATGATTTGAAAATATGCGAATGTTATTTATCTATGAAAAAGATAAACACGTTTATAGAATAAATTTATCTTCAAATGATTATGAGTTAACTGAAAATGAAATCGAGGAAAAGATTGAAAAACACAAATAATTTATAAGTACATTTAATCCCGTCGAATTCGATGGGATTAACAATATGCAGAATATATTAATTATTTTTAATATATTTGTGGTAAAATAGGTTAAAGATATTCAACTTGGGGGAGATAAACAATGGAAATTGATAAAAAAATAGCAGTATTGATTGATGCAGACAACGTATCCGAAAAATATATAAAGCATATAGTTGATGAGATTTCAAACCATGGAACGCCAACGTACAAAAGAATATATGCTGATTGGACTAAACCACAACTAGCTTCATGGAAAAATGTTCTACTTGAGTATTCCATTACTCCGATTCAACAATATAGCTACACCACTGGTAAAAATGCAACTGATGCAGCATTGATAATAGATGCTATGGATATACTTTATTCAAATAGTGTTGATGGATTTTGCATTGTATCCAGCGATAGTGATTTTACAAAGCTTGCAGCAAGATTAAGAGAAGCTGGCATGTATGTCATCGGTATGGGAGAAAAGAAAACGCCAAAACCGTTTATTGCAGCTTGTGAGAAATTTAAATATTTAGAAGTGTTGGCTGCGACTGATATAAAACCAGTAGTAGTTAAAAATTCGAAAAAACCAACAAAAAATGACGATGCGAAAAGTGGGATGACAAGTGTTGATAAAATAACTGAAGCAATCAAAACAATTATTTCTGATATTTCAGATGACGATGGTTGGGCATTTCTAGGTGAAGTAGGTAGCACCATCAATAAACGATATCCGGATTTCGACACTAGGAATTATGGCTATACAAAACTTACTCCTTTTGTATCTTCATTAAAACGTTTTGATATTAAATCAGTAAAAACAAGCAACCCGAGTATAAGCCTCAAATACATTAGAAATAAAGAATAGTGAATTTCTATAGACACTTTATGAACATGTCCATAAAATGGACATGTTTTTTTGTCTAGTTATTTAAAGCTAATATTTATTAAATATGGATTATAAATTTGTATGTTCGAAAAAGAGTATTTGAGTGTATAATATTACTTAGTACATTCAAAAAAGGAGAAATTATGGATACGTATAAATATCTGATTATCAATCTGTTTAGTCGATTAGGAATGCTTTTTATATTTGCATTTATACTGTCAAATTTAAAAGCCACCAAAGATTTGATTTATAAACGTTCAATCTATCTAAAAGACAAGATTTTTCTTTCGATTATTTTTGGTATATTTGGAATCATAGGAACATATTTAAGTGTTGAATTCAACGGAGCATTGATAAATACCAGAATTGTCGGTGTTGCAGCAGGTGGTATCCTAGGAGGACCTCTAGTGGGCTTGTTGACTGGATTGATTGCCGGTATTCATAGATATTCAATGCCGACTGGGTTGTTTACCCAAACAGCATGTGCAATTTCTGTTCCCTTAGAAGGACTCATAGCAGGTTACATAGGCATTTGGATCAAAGGAAAGAAAAACATCTGGATGTATGCAGCTTTTACGGGAGTAATATGTGAAAGTGTGAGAAAGATTTCAGTTTTGATTTTTTCAAAACCTTTCGATCAAGCATTAAATTTGGTAAAAGATATTTGGTTCCCGATGGTATTGATAAACTCGATAGGGCTAGCTCTTTTATTTATGATAATAGATAACTTGTATAAAGAAAGAGAAAAAGTAGGAGCAGAGCAAGTTAATCTTTCTTTGGACATTATTGATAAAATATTACCGTATATTCGTGAGGGGTTATATTCTGAAAATATCGAAAGGATTACAGAGGTCATATGTGAAATGACAGAATTTGATGCAGTATCAATCACGAGCAAAGAAAAAGTATTAGCTTATTCTGGTGAAAAATCCAAAGAAAATTTAGAGGTAGGTTCGCCTATTAGCCAGCATAACATCAAGGTAATAAAGACTGGAGAAATGCAGATAATTGATAAACAAATTGAAAAGGATGTTTATTTTCAATATTCAATTATAGTACCGTTGAAAAACGAAAAAGAAACTATTGGTACTATGAAGTTTTTCAAACTGTTTCCAAATATAATTACAAACATCGATATCGAAACTTGTAGAGGGTTATCCAAACTTTATTCGACTCAGATAAAAATTAGTGAATTAGAAAAAAAATCTCAATTGTTGGTGCAAACTGAACTTAAAGCATTACAGGCGCAAATAAATCCACATTTTCTATTCAACTCATTAATGGTGATAGCATCGCTTTGTAGAACGAATTCAGTTAAAGCAAGAGAATTGGTGCTCCATCTAGGAAATTATTTCAGAAAAAATATCAGCGGTGGAAAGAAAATGATAGAATTGTCAGAAGAAATGAATCATGTAAAATCCTATGTGGAAATTGAGAAGGCGAGATTTGAAGAAAAACTTGAAGTTGAATATGATGTCGATGAAAGTATTCGGGTTTTATTACCTCCGTTGACACTTCAGCCTATAGTGGAAAATGCGATAAAACACGGAATATTAAAGAAAAAAAATGGTGGAAAAGTTATTATAACTGCTAAAGAAGATGATGATAAAGTTGTCGTTTCTGTATATGATAGTGGTGTTGGAATGGGAAAGGACAAAATTGATAATTTGCTGAATATAGATATTGATGATTCTAATTCGATTGGACTGAATAATGTCAATAAAAGATTAGCGTATATATATGGTGATAAATATTCATTGAAAATAAATTCAGAATTAAACAACTGGACAGAAGTTATCATGGAATTAGCAAAATAATAGTCATGATTTGGAGGTGTTGAATAATGATTCGAACGATGATAGTTGATGATGAGAAATATATTAGAGAAGAATTGATATATTCCCTTGAAAAACATAAAAATATAAAAATATGCTGCGAAACAGGAGATGGAGAAGAAGTTTTAGATTTTATCAAAACCTATGAACCAGATGTAGTTTTTCTAGATATTCATCTGCAAACAGAAAATGGTCTTTCGCTGGCTCTAAAAATCAAACAATTGAAAGAGCCTCCATATCTAGTTCTTGCTACTGCGTATTCGGAGTATGCTCTAGAAGGGTTTGAAGTTGGAGCTGTCGACTATTTGGTAAAACCATTCGACCAAAAGAGAATAGATAAATGTGTAGAAAGAATCAGGGCTTTAGAACATGATAAACATAGTGTTTCACAAAACGATCTTGTCAATGACGATTTGAAAAAAATTGCTGTACAAATGGATGGCAAATTTTTTCTTATAGATTTGGATTCAATAATTTACTTGGAGTTTAGAAATAATAATTTATATCTATATACTGAAAAAAAAGAGTTTATATGTGCAAATTTGAATTTGAAAAAGTTTTTAGAAACATATAAAAACAATAAATTTATCAGGGTTCATAAAAGTTTCATAGTAAACATAGACTATATCAGCGAAATTATCCCGTGGTTCAACTCTACCATGAAAATCAAATTAAAAAACATGGCGGATAAAGAAATTTTCGTAAGCAGAAACTATATCAAAGAATTCAAAGCAATAGTCAATATATAAATACATATGTAAATTAAGACAATATAA
>JAYENG010000272.1:0-6454 GCA_034721975.1 Bacillota bacterium | reverse complement strand
CTTATCGCTTTTCCGCCGACTCTATGCGTGGGCGAATCAAAAGTTTTCCATGATGGATTCTTTCCCTCCATCTCTTCTAGCGCTTTTATAGCGACATCGTAATCGTAATCACTTGCAGAAGGTGAATCCATGACATAATATTCATGCTCCCATTTTACTATTTTTTCTTTTAAATCATTATATTCATCAATAGTATATCGAGTCATTGCATTACTCCACTTCCACTAACGGGGCATAATCAATATGTAAATTTTTTATCCCCTGATTTTCAAAAGCAATCGTCGCCATCTTGTTACCTTTTCCCGAAACACTTACAATTGTACCGTTTCCAAAAATTTTATGTTTAACATGCATACCTGTGTTAACTATTTTTAATACATCGGTTTTAACAGTTTTTTCAAATTCCTTAGGACTCATTCCCTTACTTAAAAAATCTGCGTTTGATTTAATTTTGCTTTTAGTGATTTTTCTTTCATTTAGTTTTTCAATTAAAGCATCTGGAATTTCATCGATAAATCGAGATTCCAACGAATCTTTGCGGTAACCGAACAACATTCGCCGAGAAGCGCTGCTGATGAAGAGTTCTTTCTCAGCCCTGGTGATACCCACGTAGCAAAGTCTTCTTTCTTCTTCCATCTCCAGTTCATTATCAAATGCTCTCCCAGACGGGAAAAGTCCCTCTTCCATACCGACTAAAAATATCACCGGGAACTCGAGGCCTTTTGCAGAGTGAAGTGTCATCATAGTAACACCGATTTCATCATCGTCCATTCGATCGATATCACTCATTAAACTGATGCTCTCTAGAAAACCACCTAAACTCGCTTCATCATTATCCAATTGATATTCTGCTACAGCACTTAAAAGTTCTCCGATGTTATCCATTCTTCCTTGTGATTCCAAAGTGTTTTCCGCTTCCAATACTTTTTTATATCCACTATCTATATAAATACCATTTAAAATATCCGTCACCTTATAATTGTCTTTATTCTCTACATAAAGATTGACAGCATCATAAAATTCTTTCAATCCCACTCTCGCCTTACCGGATATCAAATCCTCTTGATATGCTTTTCTGATCATTTCAAAGAGAGAAATATCATATTCCCCAGCCATTACTTGAAGTTTTTCAATTGTTCTATTGCCGACACCTCTTTTTGGTTCATTGACGACTCTCATCAAACTTACTTCGTCTAAAGGGTTTTGAACGATTCTCAAATAAGCCAAAATATCTTTAATCTCTTTTCTTCCGTAGAATCCAGAACTTCCAACTAGTCTATATGGAATATCATGAGTTCTAAACCGCTCTTCAAAAACCCTCGATTGAGCATTCGTCCTATAAAGCACTGCAATCTCTTTAGTTGTATAACCATCGTCGATTAAACTGTTCACCTTTGAAACTACAAAATCCGCCTCGTTATACTCATCAAAAGCAGCATAATATTTTACCTTCTCACCTTTTTCATTGGAACTCCAAAGATCTTTGTCTTTTCTATAGATATTGTGTTTTATAACAGCATTCGCCGCATCCAGAATATTACTTGTGCTGCGATAATTTTGCTCAAGTTTAACGACCTTCGCTCCTTTGAAGTCTGCATCGAATTCAGATATATTTCTAATGTCTGCGCCTCTCCAACCGTAAATCGACTGATCGTTGTCACCTACTACAAAGAGATTCCCTTTTCCTTTGGTAAGCAAAGAAATCATTTCATATTGAGCTTTATTGGTGTCCTGATACTCATCGACCAAAACATACTTGAAGTGCTTTCTATAAAACTCTTTAACGTCCTCATTTTCTTTCATCAATTTGATTACATTCAATATTATGTTGTCAAAATCCATCCCATTGTTTTTTAACATCAATTCTTCATATCTTCTATAAACATTCTCAACAACAAAATCAGTTGGATAAACATGTTTAAATCTATCTGGACTGATCATTTTATTTTTCGCGTTACTGATTTTACTGATAACTCTTTTTATAGGAAATCTTTCACCATTAACGTCGAGTTCTTTCATGCACCTTTTAATAATCGATTTTTGATCCGAAGTATCATAGATGATAAAATCTTTTTTGTAACCTATTCTATCAGAGTACATTCTCAATATCTTAATGGCAATCGAGTGAAAAGTACCCATCCAAAGACCATCAGCCTTATCTCCAACTAGATTGTGAATTCTTTCCTTCATTTCTTTGGCTGCTTTGTTAGTGAAAGTTATTGCCAATATTTGATTCGGATATACCTTTTCTTCTTCCATTAGATATGCAATCTTATAAGTAAGCACCCTTGTTTTTCCACTACCCGCTCCCGCTAAAACCAGTAAAGGTCCTTGTGTGTATTCAACAGCTTCGCACTGTTCCTTGTTCAACAATTTTAAGTCCATAAATTACTCACCTTTCTAATTTTAATCGTTCTCATTATATCAAGCCGAGCAACGACTAACAAGGTCATGCACCTATTAATTTATAATAATTTAATACCTGCTTTATCACAAACTTCTAAAGTCTCCGCATCCCAAAAACTGGCCTGCACTTCTCCGATATGCGCTTTTTCTAAAAAGTACATGCATATTCTAGACTGACCGATTCCTCCGCCGATTGTATAAGGCAGTTTTTTCTCTAAAAGCATTCTATGATATTCAAGTTCTTTTCTATCTATAGCCCCCGCTATTTCCAGTTGTTTAACTAAAGTTTCTTCATCGACGCGGATTCCCATTGATGATAACTCAAATGATTTTTCCAGCAGCTCATTCCAAAATACTATATCCCCATTCAATTCCCAGTCGTCATAGTCAGGTGCTCTACCGTCATGACGTTCTCCAGATTCCAGCATCCCGCCAATTTTCATAATGAAAACCGCTTTATATTCTTCGGTAATTTTATCTTCTCTTTCTTTTGAAGTTGACTCAGGATACATTTCTTCTAATTTCTGTGTTGTAACAAAATGTATTTCATCAGGTAGTTCAATAGTCAATACTGAATATTCCCCTTTAATATATTCACTTGTATCCTTAAAAGCTCTATATATTCTTTTTACAATTTCTTTCAACTTCTCTTCTGTTCTATTCTCTTTAGTTATCACCTTTTCCCAGTCCCACTGATCCACATAGATTGAATGAAGATTATCAAGCATCTCATCTTTTCTAATGGCATTCATATCAGTATATAATCCATTTCCAGGGCTTATACCATATCTGAAAAGCGCCATACGTTTCCACTTCGCCAACGAATGTACAATTTCTATATGTTTCGAATCAAATTCAAACGATACCGGTGTTTCAAATCCATTTAAATTATCGTTCAACCCAGTTGAAGACTCTACAAACATAGGTGCTGAAACTCTCAGCAAATTCAATTCATCACTCAATTCCTTTTGAAAGAAATCTTTCAACTTCTTGATTGCAATTTCAGTTTCCACCAAGCCCAGTGCCGGTTTGTACCCTTTCGGGATGATTGTTTTACTCATTTTTTTCCTCCTTTGATTTTCAACAAAAACAAGATAATAAAAAAACCTTCCATCCCTTATTTCTAAGAGACGAAAGGTATCTTCCGCGTTACCACTCTGATTAGCATTCTCAATGCTCAGCTCACTGATACAGACTTAAAAGTCGATATCTCCCAACGTGTTAACGGATTGGTGCCGTCCAAGCCTACTCTTCATAGTGAATTTCGGTTAGAAGCTCAGAGACGTTTTTCAATCTAGACCACATACCAGCATTCCACCACCACCGGTTCTCTTTAATATTTCACTAAATTTACTCTTCTCATCATCGCTTTTATCATTTTTATGATATTACAGTTAATTAACACTTTTGTCAAGCATATAAATTAATTTTTATATATAGAAAAAGATCTAATCCATTTTTGGCAATTCATATCCTTTTCTTTCCAATATTTTTCCTAAAGCGATCCCCGAAACAATAACTAGAGGTATGGATGCAATTAGCCGAATAATGCTGAAATTTATACCTAGAAACATAGATTCAAAAAGAATCATAGGCACACGCCCTACTCCTACAGCTCCAAGAAAAACAAGTATAACTGTGATGCGAGCACCTTTTTTATATAATGAGTGAGCAATAGGAAATGCAGGTAAAAGCCCCCCTGCCATTGGTGCCGCCAATAGAAAAACCCAGAAATAACTCCTGACACCGCCGCCTTCACCGAGGTGTTTTACTATGGTTTCTCTTTTAACCCAAATATCAAATAGACCTATCAGTATAAATATCGGTGGTAAAATCTTAATCATTTGAAATGAAAAAAGAGTAAAGTTTCTACCTATTGCCATACCCGGAGAAAATTCAACAAAACACGAAACTCCCATAAATAAAATAAAGAGAATAAAACCAGCTGTTTTCACTGAACTTTTTTTAAAATTCTTCATAATAATCCTCCACCTATCGCCGCAAAAACCAGTGATACGAAAAAAGCTACAAAAAGACTTGCTATATTTCTCATAACGGCAAATCTTTTACCAAAATAAGCGCTTTCAACCGGAAAGGACAGAATTCCAACCATCATTAAAGAAGAAGAAAAAGCTGCTATAACGCTATAAGAAACGCCACTGTCAATAAGTATTCCACAAAGAGGATAGACTATCGGCCCAGGCATGACGGTTATCGCTCCGATTGTCAGGGCAGTAAAAATCGCAAAATATGATTTGGCGGCTCCTAAATAATCGACAATCATCTCATTAGGCACCAGATATAAAACAATGGATATCACCACAATGATCGAAACAAATGGTGGTGTGATCTTCCATAGCTTTTTTGCTCCGATTTTCAAAGCTTTTTTTGTTTTTTGAGAATCGCTTAAAAAGGAAATAATCAACATGATCATTGTCAAACTATATAAAAAAGTCAAAATTCCATCCTCGCTTTCTAATAAATGACTCATCATCATTTTAACATATATTCCAGGCATAAAAAAAAAAGCACCGCCAAAAGTCGGTGCCGTTATTTTAATCATGAAATTCGCACGTTGAATCACTGCAATGTCCATTACAAGAAACACATTTACCGGCTTTAATATTCTTGCCGCTTTTTCTTATTATTGAAAAGACATACAATCCAATGGCTAAAGCAATGAACACAGTTAAAAATATACCCATAATTTACCTCCTACTCTAGAAAAGGCTACCTATTTGATAAATCAATGTAGATAATCCCAATGCAATGACAAATTGATATGCAACAGAAAAACCTGCCCATTTCCAAGAGTTTGTTTCTCTTTTAATAACTCCGATAGTAGCCACGCATGGTGTGTACAGTAAAATGAAAACCAAAAATGCATATGCGCTGACCGGTGTGAAAGCTTGGCCCAATACACTTCCGAGTTGAGATAAACTCGCAGTTTCTCCCAAACCGTAAATGATGGCAGTATTTGCAACGACTATCTCCTTGGCAAATAATCCCGCTAACAAAGACAATGACGATTGCCAATTGCCAAAGCCGGCCAACCCGAAAATCGGGGCAATCGCCTTTCCGATGCCAGCTCCAAAACTATTTACAATATCTACTCCGCCAGAAAAATTATAGTTCAATAAAAACCATAGTATAACCGATGCTGCAAATATTACAGTTCCGGCCTTCACTAGATAATCTTTTACTCGTTCCCATATATGTATCAATAAATTACTGAGTCTAGGCAACCTGTAATCGGGAATTTCCATTATCAAATGCGTCTCTTCTCCTTTAAATATTGTTTTTCTAAAAATATAAGCGACGATAACTGCAACAATAATTCCTAAAAGATAAAGAGACAACATGGTCAATGCCTCATAACCTTTGAAAAACACGCCTACAAACAATACATACACCGGGAATTTAGCCCCGCATGACATAAAGGGATTTATCAATATGGCTATCAATCTGTCTTTTTCATTTTCTAAAGTTCTAGTGCTCATGATCGCCGGCACATTACAACCAAAACCCAGCAACATCGGAATAAAAAACTTTCCATTCATTCCAACTCTCTGCATCCACTTATCCATAAGATAAGCCGCTCTTCCCATATAGCCCAAATCCTCCAGTAGAGAAATGAACGCAAATAATATAGCTATGGTAGGTAAAAAGGTTAAAACACCGCCTACTCCGCCGATGATTCCATCTACGACGAGGTTTTGAAGCCAATCCGCGACTCCATAGGCAGCAAATAAACTACTTACACCGCCTGCTACAATTTCACTGAAAAAATAATCTACATAATCCACAAAGATACTGCCTATCGAAAATGTCATATAAAACACTAGAGCCATAACAATCCCAAATATAGGAAGTCCTAAATACTTATTCAACATGATCTTATCAATTCTATCAGTCATAGATTTATAACCAGGAATTTGATGAACTACACCTTTTAAGAGATTAGAAACAAATTTATATCTATCTTTTATTATAACTTCTTCCAAGTCATATTCATGTTCGTCATGTTCCTTCATAATTTCAATATCAT
>JAYENG010000271.1:0-6560 GCA_034721975.1 Bacillota bacterium | reverse complement strand
AACTTTAAGTCTTTTACAAGAAAAACAATTTATATAATCTCCGTCTATAAATAGAATTTTTTTATCATCACTCAGTGCTTCTGCTAGTAAAATGGCAATTTCAAAATCACCGCTAATTCCAATGATTTTTTTACTTTCATTGAGTGAATTCCTTATCCTAACTCTCTTATTATCATCTAAATACTTCAATTTCTTTATTACTTGATATCCTTGATTTTTAAGAAAATTTATATATGGTTTTATTGATTTTCCTCTAACCCATAAAATTATCTTTGATTTGTTATTCTGAATGAAAATATTTTCTCTTTTTAAAAGCTCTATATCATCAATAAAAATAATAATTTGATCATACTCATCAATCTTGAAATCAATAATATTTATAGAATTAAAATCTACAAAGACGCCAAAGTTATAATTTTCTTTATAAACCAATTTTTCAATTTTACTAATGCTTTTGAAATCACCAATAATAATTCGATTCATTTAATCACCTTAAAATTATTTTACTCCCTTAATTGGTTATTATAAATATATTTACTATATAATTCCATTATGGTGATAAAAAAAGATACAGAATAAATAGTTATATTAAACTATCTATCCCGTATCTATCTTAATACATTTACTTTACGTTATATTCCTATAAATCTTCTAATTGTTCTTCTATTGTAGCAGTTGTTGTTTCCTCTTCTTCTTCTTCTTCTTCTTCCTCAGGTTCTTCTGATTTTGCAATTATTGAAACGACTATTTTATCAGCTTCTTCATTAATTTCTACTCCATCCGGAAGAAGTGTTTGAATATCTTCTACTAGAATTTGTTCGCCTGCAATTTTCCCTTCAACATCAACTGTTATTGAATCAATTAAATTTTTTGGCAAAGCTGTAATTTCGATATCATGCATAGTTTCTTGAACTACTGTTCTTTTGTCTTCAACAGACTCTTTATTAATTACGTGTAGCGGAATTTGTATTTTAATCTTCTCCCCAGCTTTTAGTATTTGAAAATCAACATGCTCAACAAATCTAGTAACCGGGTTCCTTTTCACTTCTTTAAGAACTGTAGCTTGTTTCTTTCTTCCAATTTTCACTTCAACCTTTGCTCCAATTGCATTAGAGTCCAAAAATTTTTCAATATCTTTAGCTGGTAAAGATATATGCAAAGTTTCAGCACCATGTCCATAAATAACTCCTGGAATAACACCTTCAGCTCTCAATTTGTTTACTCTATTCTTTCCAATCTCTGTTCTCTTTTTTACGTTTAATATGCTCATTATTATTTCCTCCAGTCTTTGATTCTACTTACATTAAACCAAATTTTTTGCTAATTTACAAATTATAATTCATGCCGACTCTCAAGAGCTTTTATGATAGTAATCTCATCTACGAATTCTATATCTCCACCAACAGGAACTCCATGTGCAATTCGTGTAATTTTTATATCGAATGTTGAAAGTAGTTTTGATAAATATACCGCTGTAGCCTCTCCTTCAATAGTAGGGCTGTTTGCTAAAATCAATTCTTTTATATCTTCTGATCCCAGTCTAGTAATCAACTCTTTGATTTTAATATCATCTGGTCCTACTCCATCTAAAGGAGATATACTCCCGTGAAGCACGTGATATAGCCCTTTATATTCTTTTGTTCTTTCTATTGCTAGAAGGTCTTTAGGAGAATCAACAATACAAATTGTTGATTCATCTCTCTTCGAATTCTGACAGATATAACAATATTCTTGATCAGTTAAATGAAAGCATTTCTTACAATAGTGAGTATTTTCTTTAGCATTTACAATTGAATTGGCCATTTTTTTGACATCTTCATTATTCATGTTGATTATATAGAAAGCCAAACGCTGCGCAGTCTTTCGTCCGATACCAGGTAGTTTCGCCAGTTGATCAATTAGTAAATTCATAGATTCGGGAAAATTCATCATCTTAACCTCTTATAGTAACCCTGGTATATTCATTCCACCAGTCACCTTTGACATTTCCTTGTTGACAGTTTCATCAGCAGTTTTATTTGCTTGGTTAACCGCTGTAATAATCAAATCTTGTAACATTTCAATGTCGTCAGTATCAACAACAGATTCATCAAGTTTAACTTCCAACAATTCTTTCTTTCCGTTTACTTTTACTAATACCGCACCACCACCAACAGAAGCTTCAAATGTTTTATTTTCTACTTCATCTTGCATTTTTTCCATGTCCTTCTGCATTTTCTGCATCTGTTTCATCATATTGTTCATGTTTCCCGGCATAGCCATCTTTTTTCCTTTAGCCATTCATAATTCCTCCTATTTAATTTCTAAAATTTCTTCAAATTCTTTTCCAATAAATTCTTTTATTTTTTCTGCATTATCTTTTTCAACAATTTTTTCTTCTTTCATGACAGCGTCAACTGAATATCTTTTACCTGTGTGTTCTAAAATAATTTTCTCAATTGTATTTTTATTATCTTTCTGCATAACATTTTCCATATGAAATTCATAGCCTTTTTGATACTCGATAGTTATTTCCATGTCTTCAACTTTCTTAAGTATACCTTCAATCAAAAAAGCATGCACTATTTTTTTGCTTTGATTAACTTTTGCTAGTATCTGGTCCCATTGATCAAATATATCCCCTTTATTTTCACTTATTCCCCGGGAAATGCTTTCATCTTCACTTTCGATGATCTTGATATTCTCTTTAGGTGCCACAGCAACAGGTTTTGAAATCGACTTTTCAACAGTATGTGAAATACTCTCTTTATTAAACAAAAGATTAATTGCAATAAGTGAAAGTTCTAAATTCAGCCTCGGATTTGCAGCATATTTCAATTTTCCTATCCCTTGATTCAATATATCGATGGTCTGCTGTAAAGTTGTCAACTTGATACCTTTAAACTCATTTATAATAACTTCTTGTCTTTCAACTGATAACTCAATTATCTCATTTGTTTCACCAAAGACATTTGCCAATGTAATATTTCGTAAAAATTCTAATAGTTGATTAAAAATACTGCTTACGGAAATTCCACAAGAAAGCATATTATTAAGAACTATCAAAGCTTCATCTATATGATTGTTGACAATAGAAGTCATAATTTTCATAAGATCATTAAACTCAACAATTCCTAAGGTTTTGGTAGCCGATTCAAGTGAAATATGTCCATCTGATTTTGATACTACCTTTTCCAATAAACTTAGGGCATCTCTCATAGCTCCATCACTTTTTATTGCAATCTGCTCTAAAACTTCTTCATCACAAGCAACATCAATGTCATTTAATATAAATTTCATCCTATCAATCATATCAATCAATCTAACTCTTTTGAAATCATATCTTTGGCAACGCGAAAGTATGGTGACTGGGATCTTTTCAGGTTCGGTTGTAGCTAAGATGAACATGACATGCTCAGATGGTTCTTCAAGAGTTTTAAGAAGCGCATTAAAAGCTCCAGTAGAAAGCATTTGTACCTCATCAATTATATATACTTTATACTTGCCTTTTGATGGTAAATATTTTGAATGCTCTCTTAACTCCCTTATATTGTCGACGCCATTGTTCGATGCAGCATCAATTTCAATAACATCCATAAAACTTTCGTTATTTATTTCTTTACATATTTCACATTCGTTACATGGGTTTCCCTCTTGCGGATTAAGACAATTCACTGTTTTGGCAAGAGTTTTAGCAGTCGATGTCTTTCCTGTTCCTCTTATTCCCGAGAATAAGTATGCATGGCCAAATTTACCGGTTATTATCTGATTTTTTAAAATTTCAATAATCTCCGATTGTCCAACTATATCATTAAAATTATTTGGTCTGTACTTACGATAAAGTGCTAAGTAGCTCATTAGATCCTCCACGATTGTTTTGTATATCAATATTATATATCTTATTCACCACAATATAAAAGAAAAATCACCAATAAGTGATTTTTTTTATTTAATTAAGGTCGTGCACCTTAATCGAAAAGCATATACCAACGTTATCCAAGTAGTTAACTCAAACCAGGCTAACCTACGGCACATGAAAGGTCTTGCTTACCGCTGCTTCCTTCCGGACCTGACGGGATTCACAAGTTTCCATTGCGTAGGACCCAATTATCATCATCACTTGCTTAGAGCAGCTTGACACATGCTTCCCTCAATAAGGCGTTCAATCCCGCTATAGCGGATTGCAGGTTACAGGGCACCGCTACCTCCCCATCTAGCACGACACACTTATTCAATTTAAATATGGCAGAGAGAGCGGGACTTGAACCCGCGGGACCATACGGTCTTACACGCTTTCCAAGCGTGCCCCTTAGCCAACTCGGACATCTCTCCCTATTTCCTCAATTTTTTGAAAAAATCTTTGATGATGTCTCTACATTCATTTTCTAGAATTCCATATTCGACTTCAATTATATGATTAAATCGATTGTCATTAGGAATATTGTAAAGACTGACAGTCGCTCCACCTTTAGGATCTAAACTGCCAAAAATAATCTTTTTTATACGTGATTGCTGTGCTGCACCAGTACACATCACGCAGGGCTCTATTGTAACATAGAGCTCAGAACCTGTCAATCTCCAATCGCCTATAGCCTTTGCCGCTTCTTGTATTGCTGTGATTTCAGCATGTCTAGTAGGATCCTTTAAAGACTCTCTTTCATTATGTCCTCTTCCTATTATTACATCGTTTAACACAACTACTGCACCTATAGGTACTTCATCTTTATCAAACGCTTTTTTAGCTTCATTTAATGCTTCCTGCATATATATTTCTTCTCTTGTCATAATTCACCAACTATCGTAGAATAAGTATAACCTAATAAGGAGATATTTATGAAAATTTTAGACAGATCACTAGTAAAATCAATATTTCTACTTTCTTTACCTGCAATTTTTGAAATGGCGTTACACACATTATTAGGTGTGGCCGATACCATCATGATTAGCCGAATGATAGATAGCTCCGCATTATCCGCTTCTGGTTATTCAAATCAAATAGTATTTTTGCTTATCTTCATTTTTTCATCATTCAACACAGGTGCAATAGCAATGACTTCTAGGGCCTATGGTGAAAAAAATTATTTAAAAGCAAAACTTATAACCAACCAAAACTTAATACTCAATTCTATTATAGGAATTATTATCATGTTCTTATCATTAATGACATATAAACATATTTTTGCCATATACGATATTACTCCAAAAGTTCAACAATATGCCTACGACTACTTCAATATTATAACATGTGGAATACCATTTATGTTCATTTCATTTTCATTATCAGCATCTCTAAGAGGTGTTGGCGACACTAAAACCCCGATGAAAATAACTGCATTTGTAAATTTAATCAATGTGATTTTAAATTATATGCTTATAAAAGGTGTTTGGATTTTCCCTGAACTTGGCGTTAAAGGTGCTGCATTGGCAACTTCTTTTTCAAGATTCCTTGCTGCAATCATTTTAGTGTATATTTTAATCAACAAAAATGATTACTTGAATTTGAAATTCAAATATTTCAAATTAACTAAAAAAGTTACTGAAAAACTTTGGCAACTTAGTTATCCCGGTGCAATTGAACAATTATTCATGCATGGTTCATTCCTATTATTGGGGATAATTATTTCACACTTGTCTACTCTTGAAGAAGCATCGTTTAGAATATTGGTAACCATTGAATCCCTTTCTTTTATGCCTGCGATTGGTATTTCCATAGCAACGGCCACTTTAGTTGGAAAAGCGCTAGGTGAAAAAAATGTTCAAAAATCGCTCCACACTGGATATATAGCTACAGGAATGGCAACAATATGGGGTGTTTTCATGGGGCTATTGTTTTTAACAATCCCTAAGACATTGCTTACTCCTTTCACAGCTGACCAGATGTTGATTCAAATATCTATTGTTACGCTAATGATAGCCGGTATCAACCAGCCATTACTAAATTCAATGATAGTTCTCACAGGGGCACTAAGAGGGGCTGGTGACACCAAATTTGTAATGATTATTGCTACTTTGAGATTATGGCTGATATTTATGCCGCTTACCTATATTTTTGTTATTCCTTTAGGACAAAGTGTAAAAGGTCTTTGGTTCGCAGAGATAATTTCATTTATCGTCTATCTTCCTATAATTATTGCTAGAATGAAAACTACTAAATGGAGCAAAATAGAAATGTAAAAAAGGCTAAAATGTCCTTTTTTGCATTCAAATTCTATTCTTTGTTTATTGCATAACAAAAGTGCAAGATTGTGCAAACCAAAAGTGTACAACATGAGAAGAACAGGTTATCATTATAAGACGATTAAAAAATATCTTAAAATCCAAGATTTTAATGAATCGCATTACTCTATACGAGATTCAACTTCTCTTTTAGATCCATTAAAACCTATTATTGATGAATCGCTTAAAAATGATTTAGATATACCACGTGAGCAACAAACTACAGTCGTACAAGAAAATATAGAATTTTGAAGAAGAATCGAGTAGGAGATAATTAATTAATTTAATTACCGACCTCTCACACCACCGTGCGTACCGTTCGGTACACGGCGGTTCAATAGAATTAACTTACTTTTGCATATGTA
>JAYENG010000270.1:0-6572 GCA_034721975.1 Bacillota bacterium | reverse complement strand
ATAAATATAATTTTAGGCACAACAAAAACACCTATGTCATATAGATTGATTACTAAATTTTGAGGAATATTCTTTAAGCTACTTTTTTATAAGTATGATATAGGCCATTTAAAACAGGTGTTTTTTAAAAGTTACTATTTTCTAGTGTTGTTGGCATATATTTTGGCTGAGGAATGGGTGTTTTACAGTTAATGCCCTGATGAGTTCTATGGGTATTATAGTACTTATTAATATATTCATCCAATAAGTTATGTAGATGCCTTTCATTGAATGGAATAATATGATTGGTTAATTCCTGACGGATGATATCATTAACTCTTTCAGCAATGCCATTTTGCCATGGAGAATAATAAGAGGTTCTTTTGGATTTGATGTCCATGTTTTTTAAAAAGCCTTGAAATTCTTTACATACAAAAACAGCATCGTTGTCATGAATTAAATATTTAGGTTTATGATCAAATGGCGTAGCATTTCTTAATTGCTGTTTCACCCAATAAAGGTTTGGATTTGTAGTGACTCCAAAATGCTCGATTTTTCAAGTCGTATGATTGATGATAATAAGGACGTATAAAATCTTAAATCTTATTGTCGGCACTGTGAAGTAATCCATGGCCCATATATCTTTACTATGATTTTTAAGGAATGTTTTCCATGATTGCTTTTGTTTTTCAGAAGGTGGTTTCCTCGTATCGGGTATGTATTTTGCAATGGTATTAGGAGCAGGTGCATTAATAACACCCAAAGATACTAGAAGTTCGTGTATTTTTTCAGGTGATAGTAATGGATTATCTTTATGAATTGCTCTTATTTTAGCAATTATTTCTTTTGATAGGGGTGGCCGACCTATAGGCTTAGATTTTTTCTTCCAGTGTAGTTTGAAGGCAGTCTTTTGCCAACGAGTAATGGTATCGGGCTTAGATATATTCTGAAGTGATTTCCATTTAGGATGGAATTTTGATATTAGGACCCATAGTTATCGATAGGCTCTATTAGATTTTGGTTTCTTAATCTTTTTGTTTTCTAGCTGTTCTGTTAATAATGCTAACTGACTTTTTAAGGCAATAATTTCAAGGTTTTTAGCAGAATTGGTCATAAAAACTACTTTAATAATATTTAGAAGGTAAGTAAGCTAATTATTTACATATGTAATGAGTGATTTCATTTTGCATACTCCTTTTGTTTTTTTGAATTATATCATATTGGAGTAATATTTAAAGGGTGATGGATGATTAGAAATAAATTTTTAAACAATCTTAAGAATAAATAAAGGTAGTGATTCAATGGATCTAATTAAGAAGTATATTTTAGCACTTACAAATTTATATGGACAGGTTCCTGTTGAGGTAGTTGTAGATATTTATAATAGCCAGAATGAGGATCAGATTGGCATTGATGATGTCCTAGTGTATTTAGATGAAGACTTAAGTAAGCATTATGTCTATGCTTACAAAGATCATTTTGTTCATGAGACTATTATGGAGTTTAATGATTTTACGTCAATGCAGAAGAAGAAAGCAGAGAAGCCTTACTATATTCCAGACAAGGAAGAACTGCTTAAGTATTCGGATATGCTTTATTATGAAAAACCAAAGCAGTATTATGATTTGCTGACTTATGTTGAAAAGAATTTCTTCTCAGGCCATCATGAAAAGGCAGAGTCACTTTGCCAGAACATAAGGTGGGAATGTTTAGAAGGTTCTGATATGCAGGAAGTATTTGACATGTTTAACACATTTGAAGTCAATTTTAAAGATGAAAAGCAAGTCAATGAGGTATTGCAGCTAGTGATGGAGCTTTCTAATAATGTGAGGCTATGGGAAAACAACGGTCATACAGCAAATGAGATATTTGAGAAGTTTGAAAAGCCAAACTTGAGACCACTTCCAGATAAGTCATTTGATTTTGATAGTAGTGTTAAGAAAAAGAAGATCGGCCGGAACGATCCATGTCCTTGTGGGTCTGGGAAGAAATATAAGAAGTGTTGTCTTGGGAAAGAAGACAAATAGTATTCAGCTCGGGTATTATTTTTTACCTCAAAGGTCAAAGTTAGACAAAGACAGAAAGACCATGATTGGCAGTTTAGCAGCTGCTGGTCATGGTCTTTTTTTATTTACTCAAACTTATCAAAATAGTATTGAAAAATCCGTTTCATTATCATCTACAAATAACTCAGGAATGTTATACATAACATCTGCAACTTCTCTGCTTACGCTTATGCTGCCGCAGTCGACAAGAGAGCGGCGCAGCTTAATTTCACCCGTTTCTGTCTTAATAACGTATTCATCTTTATACCTTTTTATATACGTTGATGTTTCTCTAGAAAATCCATTCCGTTGAAGTGTTATGGAAAGTGGGTTTGTTGTTCCGTATTCCACATATTCATACCAGTCATTTTGGAACGATTCTACGTTATGAAACCGCTTGTATTCTGATGAAAATCGCAAGAAGTAATTGGAAATGCTAAAGAGAACGACATGTTTAATGACATTGTGCCGGCCACGGACATTCAGACATTCGGACATTTGAGCTTACTTCACGAGTTGAAACACCATTGGCATAAAGCTGGATCACCATGTCTTCGAGCCAGCCATCTCTCCTGCTATAAGGTGGAATAAGTTTCTGCTCGAATTCATTATTGTAGTCTCTTGGAATCTTTAGATTTTCAAGTTTACCGTACTTGGTTTCATAATGTCACAGACCGGCACCGTAGCCGTAGCCGTCATAGAAAATTACTATTAAATTGAACAATCAATAATATTTATTGATGTATTCTTAAATATATTCAATTTGGGTATACATTAAGATGATTCTCTTATTGATTACTACCTATTTACATAGGCTTTGAAAGAATTCATAGACCTAAATCTGATTTAAGGAGAATCGATATGAGAAAACTGACTATACTAATGCTGGTAATCCTCCTTCTGCTAGGAAGCGCCCTCGGTGGTTACTCTGTGAAAAAAACTAGGGTAGGTTGGATTACTGACGATTCATATCCTGAGTATTGGAGTACTCAGATTACTGATGTGCTGGATGACTATACTAATGATAATTCTATCAATTATCTGATTTACACTCTTTCTATCAAGAGTTCAAATCATACTACATATGATTTGTCTGCGCGTAGGAACGATGTGACTATTTCCACTCAATGGCAAGACTTAGATTCCGTTGTCGACACCGCAAACTCATTTTCGAGCAAATACTTTATCGTGATAGACAATACTAACGAGACAATTCCTGAGAATATGAATTGTTATACATCAAAGGTTCATGAAGGCTCCTTCTTAGTTGGCGTTATTGCTGCTATGTCAACAAAAACTGATAAGATTGCTTTTATAGGCGGTATGAATTTCGACTTTATCAATCAATTCGAAATTGGATATATTGCTGGCGCTAAAACAGTGAACCCTGATATTGAAATCAGTGTTGCATATGCGGATTCATTTGCTAATGAAACTATTGGTTATATCCTTGCAAAAGAATTTTACACTAATGGCATCGATATTATCTATAGTGCAGCAGGTGCAACAGGAAACGGAGCAATCTCTGCAGCAGAGGATTTTTCTACAGAAACCGATTACAAATGGGCTATTGGAGTTGACATAGATCAATCATTTTATAGTCCAGAACATGTACTCTGCTCTATGGTCAAGAACTATGGAGCAATGGTTGATTATGCATTAGACAGCTATTTGAAAAACAAATATACAGGTGGTTCAGAGTATTCTATAGGACTTAATGAGGATGCAGTCGGCTTTAGTGATTTAGCAGATAATGTATCTCAAGACATTAAGAATATTGCCAATAACTATAAGGCCATAATCATATCAGGTGATATTATTGTTCCTGTGACCTATCCTGAACTTGATGCGTATTTATCAACTTTATAACATAACTCATAAATACAATTACATTCTTTGACAATCAAAAATACAGTAAATGCACTCCGAAAAACTAAAAATAGTGCCAACACTTATTGCTCAGTGGCAATGTGTTGGCACTATTTCTGAAATGATCAATCTACATTTTTAAAAAGCAGCATTGATCATTCTATCGTTAGTCAATTCAAGAAGCAACTCCATATCTACTTTTCCATAATGGGTTACTTTCACTACCCTATCGCCTTGTGAATGATACAATATTTTTGAGCCCATAATAGCTGAAATGACCACGAATTTTTGAGCCACCTAAATTACAAATACTATATGAAGAAGCATAAAAAACTATCGTATAGGGGTGAAAGGCGTGAAAATTGATGCGGAAATTTAACTTAACGGTGCCGGGCACAATGTCATTAACTTAAGCTTATTCTACAATATACAGTATTAAATCCATTGTATTTTTTATATCAAAATGAAATACAGTGGATTTTTTAACACACTTAAATAGGATATCTATACGATACCTAATTTTTGAATAAACTTTTTCCTTTATTAAAATCCTTTTCTTTTATTGATACTATATCTATTTTGACTTTTTCTTCTACGCTTATCAGGACCTTGCTTTTTTCTCTCTTTTCGTATAGGAATAATATATTTTTTCATTTTGTACAGCATTTCATTCATAAGCTGATTTCTCAATTCATTTTCTTCAATTATTAATATCGATAATATTTTTTTCTTGAATATTCCAATTGCCATATTTGAATTTGTTTTCATCTCATGTTTGTATTTTTCTTGTTTGATTTTTTCGTCAGCTTCTTTCATAAATAGTTGCACTAGGTTTTGTACATACATTGTTACATAGATTTCTTGTAATATTAACCGTTTTTTTGAACTTGAAAATTGCTCTAATTTAACACTCTCCTTTAAAAAATGAAAATTGCTTTCTATTCCCCACCTTAAATTATATAGTTCCTTCAACTCCTCTATACTAGCTTCTTCAATAGTTAGATTAGTAGCAAGTATTTCAATGGTGCCATTATCTAATTTTACTTTAACGATTCTTGTTTCAAATTTTTTCTCATCAGATAAGAATTTCTCAAAACCAGGATATTTTCCTTTTGCTCTAATAATAGTGTTTTTAGTTGATACACATGATGAATTAATAAAATCAACGATAATATCCTCTTGTTCTTCGCCATATTTCATAAATTCTTCTTTAAAGTCTTTATCAAATAGTCTAATGAGGTACTTATCATTTGCACCAAATTTATACATCATTTGTATGCCTCTATAGCCTCTATCCATTATAAAAATTGCTTTAGAATCTGGTAATAAACTTTTATATACTTCATGATTTTGTATAGCAAGCTTCCTTTCTGATTCTCTATATTCACCAACCTGTGTATCTATAATAAATTTGTTTAGAACATCATAAATATTTGATATTTTACCTCTGACTACTCCATTATCTGTATGCTGATTAGCCGCACCTCTGAATTCATTTCGGCTATTAATTGTATTGGGTACTTCCATTTCTGAGCCATCTATTGCACATAGTAAATGTCCTTTCCAGGTTTTTAGAAATCTTTTGTTTTCTATATATAATTCCTTAATAAGAATATCTTCCAAAAGTAAAATAGCATCAGGATTGAATTTTTCTCTCTGCTTTAGCATTCCTGGAGAACTAATATCGCAATTTATAGCATCATTAAAATAATCTAATTCCATTTTAGAACTCAATCCTTTCTTAGAAATCAAATAATTACATATGCCTTCAGGAGTAACTTTTCTGTTCCTTGTGAAGTTTACTCGACTATCACCACGTGCAGACTCAACAAATTCAATCAACTTCATACCAGAAAGGGATTTTTTAGCGATTTCAATTGAATTAAAAGAATTATTTTTTTTCATTTAGTAATCCCTTTATTTGATCAATAGAAATATTTTTGCTAAAAGCAAGTTTTAATCTATAAGCAGTATCATAATCAACGGCACCAATATTTTTGAGAATCTTATGCTTAATTTTACCATTCTCTCTATAAGATTCAACTAAGCTTGCATAATAATATTTTTTATCTTTAATAGTAGTAGCAGAAATTTTACAAAACATAACACCACTCCCTCTTTTTATATACACTACTATTATATCATTAAATATTGTATTTTGAACAAATTAACCTATTATATTATACACTACTTAACTAGCAAAAAAAAAAGAATTTTTTAGACGTATTCTAACAAATTCCTTAAGTTAATGACATTGTGCCCAGCATGGGAATAATCTAACGGGTTAAAGTCCCAAGCACATCCTAGTAGTGGAAAGTGCATAGCCTAATCGTGAGGTGGAATCTGAAGGAAGTCGGTCGTAAGCAAGTTTACTGCTTGCCGATGCAGCTGGGCAAATCTCTGGTCTGACGAACAGAAATCACATATAAGGCATATATCTGTGGGTAAGGTTGCATAGCAAACTGAAGCCCAATAACTACTCGAAACAGATGGTGTAAATGTGGCAGATAGATGGAGAGGAAGATTGTGTTTTTACCTGGGGAGATCTGATGGATACGTCATTTGTAGATGTATTTCTAGATGACAACCTATGCAGTGATGTATAGCTGAACTATCAGAAGTCAGCAGACGTCATATTACCACTGAAGCTATAGATACAGTGGGAAGGACTGAACAATG
>JAYENG010000269.1:0-6600 GCA_034721975.1 Bacillota bacterium | reverse complement strand
GCATTGAAGAGGGAATAAAAATTCTTAGCAGAGTATTGTTGAAATGCATATATAGTCAAAAAAACAAGATGATTATCTATTAGATAATCATCTATTTATACGAGTTGACTTCAATATCATCTATCCATAAAGTCATATCTTCTGCATTTACACTGATTTTTAAATTGTTGACATAAGAAGTATTGGTCGTAAAGGTGATTTTTTGCCACTGATCTATTTTTGGATAATGAACTCTAGAAATAGAAAACACTTCATTACCTTCGTTGATTCCTGTGGCAGTAATAGTCAATGGAGTATCATCAGTTGCATTTATCCAAAATGAAATTTTCACATTATTATCTAAAAACAATCTGTTTAAATCAATACTCTGTGTTTCATCTCCTGAAAACTGCATTTGTATAGATTTGTTGCCTGTTCTAAATTTTGATTCATCAAAAGAAAGATCACCATTGAAATCGATTGTATAACTGTTCAGAGATTCGGTGCCGATTTCTGTTGAGGAATCCTGTTCATCGATAGGATCGAGGCTTAACAACGTGTGAAAAATTTCTTCTGTATAAGGCAAACTCCAGTTGCCGTAAGAATCCATTATCCGCAATGTAATCTTATAAATCCCTTCGGTGTTAAAGGTAAGATTTAAGTTGTAAGTACTGAAAGTATTGATCAGTTCATTATCAGAATAAATTTTCCATTCGATTTCTTCTATTCTATTGTCATCATCAGATGTTTTACTTCTGTTGATAAATTTCCATTGATCTTCAAATCTTTCTTTTTCAAAAGAAGCTGTTGGTATATCCGTATCGTTTATGCGCATAATCATCGGTGTGAAAATTGCAAACAAGCCGATTGAAATAGCTATGATTATAAGAGAAATATACAGCGGATTTATAGCATATTTTTCTTTGTTGAAAAGCAAAATGTTATTGTTGGAAAAAGGAAGAATGAATCTTTTTTTTCGAGTGTGTTCATCTTCAATTGAAGCGTCGGAAGTATTTTTTACGCCTGCGGCAATATAAGCTGATTTATTTGAACTGTCGTTTTTATCTAAATACATATCGTAGATATAAATTTTTTTGTAAGCTTCATAAATTTTATCGATAGAATTCAATGACATGTCTGATTCTAAATCATTGAAGAAGTTTCTTAAAAGTGTAATCAATTCGGCATCTTCAGTAGATGGAGTATAATCGAGAACCATTAATGAAAAATCTTTTATTCTATTTTTAACATCTGTAAAACTAAAGGTTGTATCTATTTTATCTTCATCGATGATGATCAATTCATTATGAATCAACTCGTTGTCTTCAACATAGAATTGTGAATTCGATGCCAGTATAAACTGAAAAATCGGCAATAAAGCATCGAATTTTCTCAGTTTATTAAGATAATCATGTAAAATATTTGTTCTGAAGTTTGTTGTGTTAGGAATATTTTCTATAACTTGAAAAATACTCATACCTTCATCATATCTAGTGATAAAGGTAGCGGTGGTTTCATTTTCAGTAAAATACAGGAGATTATCTAAATTGTTTTTTAGAGTGTCGATAAAATCCTTGTCTATGAAATCGGATTTTATAAATTCGGTTATAACAATAGTCAAGGCTGAATCTTCTATAGATTCTCCCATATAAATCTTTTGATATTTGTTTTCTTGGAAAAGATTTATGACTTTATATATTTCATTATAGATTTGGTCCATAATCATTCCCCCAAATTATGTAGCATCTGTTAATAATATTATATACTAAAATAATAAAGGATTAAACTTTTTTATCGGATATATGATAAAATAGACTAGAAAAGGAGGATTGTCATGTTTAAGTTCTTACATATAGCTGATGTTCATTTTGATGCACCTTTATCAAGTAAAGATTCACATATCAGAAGAGATTTAAAAATCAGTCAAAAAGATGCTTTTACAAAAGCTGTTGATTTTTGTATAAAAGAGGAAATTGATGGTCTTTTAATTGCGGGTGATTTGTTCGATAATGAAAGGATTTCTTTGAGCAGCGAAAAATTTTTATGGGAAAGCTTTGAAAAATTGAGAAAAGAAAAAATACATGTGTTTTATGCACCGGGAAATCACGATCCAGCAATATATTTAAAAACTAAGTTTGGAGAGAATGTACATATTTTTGATCGTGATATTCCAACGGAATATGTCATTAAAGATAATAAAGATAGTGAGTGCCGCATTATTGGTGTAGGGCATTTGAATGATAACGAGAAAAGAAACTTGATTAGAAAATTTCCGAGAAAAGCGGATGAGAGGCCAGTAGTGGCAGTAGCGCATACAATGGTTGAAAATGTTGAAGCCGATGAAACAAAGGGGAAATACATGCCTACTTCGTTGGGTGACATGTTGGAAAAGAAGTATGATTATTGGGCGCTAGGGCATATTCATCAGTGGATTCAATTTAAAGACTATCCGATTTATTATTCGGGAACGATTCAAGGACTTAATATCAATGAAACCGGACTCAAAGGCGGTAATTTGATTAAACTTGCTGGGAAATCCATTGAAGTGGAATTCATACCGTTCAATTCTTTATTTTTTGAACAGACGACTATAGATATCAGCGGGGAATATGAATCTGATTATGATTTTTACAATATATTAAAAGGTCTTATTGCCGACGAATTGAAAAGTTTTAGTTATTCTCCAAAAAATATGATTGTCAGAGTTTATATTACCGGGCAAACGAACATGGTGAAATATTTAAGCTCGATGGAAAATGTCGGATATCTAGAAGAAGAATTAGCTCAAGATTTAGATGTTAAATCCATTGAAATAAAGAAAAATCAATTAAAGAACATTGTAAAATTAGAAACTCTTATTCAGGATAATATGGTTTTAGAAGATATTATGGCACTCATAGAGAATCCTGGGAGCGATAAAAAACTGCTTAGAAATTTAAAATCGTTGAAATTTCAAGAATTTGAGAATGATCAAGATGTTGAAATGTTGATTAGCGAAAATAAAGAAGAATTGGTTGAGTTGATTATGACATATTTTACAGGTGATAAATCATGAAAATAAATGAGATTACGTTATTTGAATACGGTAAATTCGACAGCAAAAAAACAATAAAATTATCAGAGAATCGTCCTAATCTAATATATGGAAAAAATGAAACAGGAAAGACAACAATTGTCTCAGCTGTTATTGAATTGATTTTTGGATTTGAACGGTCCAACAAAGATAAACATAGATATCTTCCATGGAACGGAGAAAGATTGAACATCGCCATGTCTTATCTCAATGGTATCGGGAAAATGTTGAACATCAAAAGATTGTTGTCGAATAATGTCAAATCAACAATTCAAGATGGATTGGAAGTCATAAATATCAATAATAAAGCTTTGCCAGAAGCAGAGAATGTTTCTAGAAATATTTATAGCAATGTATATAAGATATCCAGTGAACAGCTGAAGGAAATCGAGACGAAATCTTTTAGTGAACTTCAGGATAAATTGGTGCTTAACTATGGAAACAGCAACATTTCTCCAAAAACTGTAATTCAACAATTGGATGAAGATATCAAGAATATATATAATGCTAGAAGTCGTGGCAATAAACAGATGATAAATCAATTGGACAGTGAAATCAAAGAATTGAAAAAAGAGAAAAAAGATAAAATGAATCTTTATCATGAAGTAAGAGTAATGTCGGAAGATATTCAGAAACTTGAAAAAGAGTCAGTTGAAACTGATCAAGAAATCATTGATAAAGTGAATTTGAAAAATCAAATCAATCGTTACCTTAGACCTATTGAATTGATTAACAAGATTGAAAATTTAAAAGCGAATGTTGAAAATTATGAATACTATGAACGGTTGGATAGAGATGTTCTGGTGCAGTATCAAACGGTTAAGAAGTCAATGTTGTCATATAGGGAGAGTTTAAAGGAAAAAGAGAATAAATTATCTATAAAAGAAAATAGAATTACTACTCTTTCTTATGATGAAAAAGTAGCTCTGAATTATCAGAACAATGTAGATGATATTGAAAAATTGGATGATAATGTCAATGGAATTAAAAATGACATTGAAAAAATTGATGAATACATTGAAATGAACGGTAAAAAACTGATCAGTGAATCAGGGTATTTGTTTAAAGAAAATATAAATAAAGTAGTTGATTTTGATTTTAAAATGATTCAAACTTTGTTTTACAAGTCAAAAGAAGAAGAAAAAAACAAATCAAGAGGACCATTAGTCATTATTAAGGCATTGATTATTTTAGGTCTTTTAGGAGTTGGAATTTTCACACAAAATATATTTGGTACAGCTGTCCTTGCAATTACTCTGTTGATAGTAATATTTGATTATTTTGATCGAAGAGAAAAATCAAAAAACAGCAGTTCTGAATTACTTAAAAAGGAATTGAAAAATATTGATATCGCATTTGAAATCGCCAATAATTTTACTGAGATCAATATAAAAAATCTAGAAAGTTATGGTGAGACAAAGAATTTCATTGATGAATTGATTTCTAAAAAGCAAAAATTGGAAGAAAAAGAACTGAAATATTTGCAGGATTATGATGAGGTCTTTTCTAAATTCGACAATGTTGCAAATGCGAAAATATTTATTCAAGTTCTTAATGAAGCTGTCACGAAATCCAAATTAAATTCTGAATTGATGAATAATATAACTCAAGAGAAAAAAGAAGTAAGTGAGTTGAAAATTAAATTATCGCAAGTAGAGAATAAAAATGATTTGATGGAAAATACAATTAATAAATTGGGCAATGGAAATTTTGAAATTGGTTATAGTAATATCGAGAAATATTTAGTTGTTAGAGAACGTATTATTCACTATGAATCTGAGCTTGCTGAAAACTTCAATATGAATCAATTGAAAGATGAAATTGAAGGTCTTGATCAATCGATGATCAGTAAGGATTATTTGATTGTAGTTGAAAATGATATTGAATCTTTGCAGATCATGAAAACTGAGAAAGCAAAGAGAAATATTCAACTTAAAACTGAAATAGAGCATAAAATCACTGGAGATACTTTAGATATCATAGATGGTAAAATCGATTATAAAAATCAAGAATTGAGAGAATGTGCAAACAAATACGATATTCTTTCAATTCTACAACAGGTTATAACTAGAGCTGACGAAAAGTATAGAGAAAAAAATCAACCTGATGTTTTGAGATTAACTAGTAATTATTTTGCAGAAATGACCAATGGTAGATATGTGTATGTTTTAATTGAAGAAGATGAAAAAATGTATTTAAAAGATAAAAACGGAGAAATCATTTCAGCAGATAGTGAAATAAGTACGGGAACGAAGAATCAATTATATTTATCTTTCAGATTGGCGCTTATCAAGTATTTAGATCAGGGCAAGGAAAAATTACCGATTATCTTAGATGAAGCTTTTTCCAACTGGGATACTGAGAGGCTTCAGCCGACATTGAAATTGATAAACAACATTTCAAAAGAGAGACAAGTTATTATTTTTACTTGTAAAGAGCACAATATAAAATATCTGGAAATGCATTTACCTGATCTTGAAAAAATTATTATTTAAAGGGATTGTTTATGGAGAATAGAGAAAAAACAGTAAAAAAAATTACTGTTGTGACGATTACTCTGAATATTTCATTGGCAATCATTAAAGTCGCAGCGGGGATTATAAGCAATAGTTCAGCGATTATCGCCGATGGTATTCATTCTCTTTCGGATGTGGTAAGTACAGTCATTGCATATATAGGCATAAAAATTTCCGTAAAAGAAGAAGATGAAAACCATCCCTATGGACATGAAAAGTTTGAGCCTGTTTTATCTAAAATTCTTGCAATAGTGCTGTTTATAACAGCTTTTGGAATTATGGCAAAAGGGTATAACAACTTTAGATGCAAGGAAATTGAAATCATATCGAATATGGCGATTTATGCAGCTGTTATTTCTATTGTAGTTAAGGAATGGATGTATCATTACACTATAAAGGCATCAAAACAGATCAAATCGTCGATATTAAAAGCAGATGCTTGGCATCACCGCTCTGATGCATTATCATCCATCGGTGCATTTATAGGTATATTTGGCGCTCAAATGGGCTATCCGATATTAGAACCGATAGCTACAATTGTTATTGGTGTATTGATTGCCAAAGTTGCAGCAAGTATTTATATGCAGTCTATAAGAGAACTTACGGATACTGCTGCCGATTCAGAAACCATTTGTGAAATTGAGAAATTTGTATTGTCTGTTGCTGGAATCGAGGAGATAGATCTTTTAAAGACCAGGACACATGGAAATAGGTTGTATGTAGATTTGGAGATATCCGTCGATGGGAATTTATCTTTGTTTCAATCGCATGCCATTGCGGAAAAAGCACATGATTTATTGGAAAAAGAACTGCCGATCATTAAACATTGCATGGTGCATGTCAATCCAATGCAAAAAGAATAGAGTGTAATTTATTGGACATAATAGGTCTCACGTTTGTGAGACCTATTAATTATAAAATCAATTGACGAGAACTACAGTTCGTGCTATCCTTTTCTTAGGAAGGTGTTTAAGATGAAAGTGGTGGCAAAATCAATCGAGATGATTGCTTGGTTTAATGAAGAAGGTAAAA
>JAYENG010000268.1:0-6614 GCA_034721975.1 Bacillota bacterium | reverse complement strand
TTCCCTAAAAAATCATTTTATTATTTTGTCCCAATGTACCTAAGTTAAAACACGGCACCCTTGAGTTTTACATTTGCGAGAAAAATCAAAATAAACTATAATAAAAGATAGTATGAATGTTAATATCTTATAAGATTAAAGTGTCTTTTTTAAAGTTTTCAATGAAACCATATAATTAATTAAGGAGGATTACATATGACTTATTCACCTGCATTATCATCAGCTTTCAATGATACGAAGAATCGAAGTAACAAACTTTCACCACAATCGGGCATGTGCTCTTTATGCACCGAAGATTGCAATTCAATTTGTGAGCTTGGACTGGCTGCGGTTTTAGGGATGCGAACTGTCTATCCGACCACCACAGGCAGCAATCAAGTCGGTTCCGAAAAAGACTACCCGATAGACTATTCGAATTTCAACATCAACGGTCGTGTCTTTGGTGCTGTTGGCGTTAATCCGACTTATGAAGAAGCAAATATTTTCAATGTCAATTTAGAGAAGACTTTCGGAAAGTATAATCCTGTAAAAATGACAATGCCAGTAATTCTACCGGCACTTATCAAGCTTAATTGGGAAGACTATTTCGGTGGAGCTGCAATGGCGGGAGTATGCTGTGTCATTGGAGAAGACGCTCGAAATAAAGATCCAGAACTTATTATAGAAAACGGTAAAATCGTCCATTTCCCTGCACTAAAAAATATGTTGGATTCTTTTCGTAAATATTACCGCGGATACGGACAAATTATTTTGCAATGTAATGTCGAAGACAATATGCTCGGTCTTCCAGAATATGCAATCAAAGTGCATGGCGCTGAAGCAATAGAAATAAAATTCGGTCAAGGTGCCAAAGGAACACAGCCAATCAATCGACTCAAAAACATAGAAGAAGCTATAAAAAAACAAGAAACCGGCAACCTCGTCTATCCTGATCCTAGTGATCCAGAAATCATAAAAGCCTATGAAGAAGGAGTCTGTCCCAACTTCTATACTTATGCAAGATTACCTTTATGGACTGAAGAATACCTAGTTCCTAGAATAGCCGAATTAAGAGAACTGGGCGCTAAAAATATTTATTTTAAAATGGCAGGATACGATCCAGCCGATATGGAAAAATCAATTCGATTAGCAAGCAAAGCCGGCATAGACATGATCACTTTCGACGGCGCTGGTGGCGGTAGCGGTTACAGCCCAGCTAAAATGATGAACGAATGGGCCTATCCTACTGTCATGATGGAAGAAGCTCTCATAAATATCGTGGAGAAATTGAAAAAAGAAGGTCTTTGGATTCCAGCCATCACTTTGACAGGCGGATTCGCTTCCGAAGATCACGTCTTCAAGGCTCTCGCCTATGGTAATGGCGATGTGGCTGCAATTGGTATTTGCAGAGCGGCAATGGCCGCAGCGATGAGCGGAAAGAGAATCGGAAACTTGATCAAGGATGGCGATGTACCTGCTATCTTCAAACAATATGGTACGACAATAGAAGAAATTTACACTGATCTTGCCGATTTACGTGCAATATACGGCAAGGAAGCAAACGATTTCTCACCTGGTGCCATCGGTGTTTTCTCTTATTTGAATAAAATTGCCTTTGGTGTCAAGCATTTCGCGGCTCTTAATAGAAAATTCAATGTCAGCTATTTAGACAAAACAGATTTGATTCCGTTGACAAGGGACGCTAAAGACTTGATTGAAGGGAAATGGTTCGAATAATATTTGGTTCTGGTGAGTAAAAATCACTGACAAGAAGTGTAAATTATTTCTGCAAAATCATAAGTTTCATGAAAAAATAATATTAAGTTTTATTAAATAAATGAGTTGTCATATAAAAATTGGCAGCTCGTTTTTTATTTGATCCCAATGTTTATGACTTAACAGAAATCTTCTGATTTCGTCTTCTGGACTGCATAATACAAATGTACTGAAGTTAACATCCGGCATCCTTGTTTAAAAACAATGGCCAAGGCGCTTTTCGATTAACATTTATATTACATCAAGAAAGTAAATAAATATCTTGTCTTGGCGATTCCCATCACCTTATAAAAAATGATGTACTGCTATAGGAATTTGATAAATTATACCTTTTGCAAGAATATTAATATTTAAGCGTTTGGTCATGTTTCTCAGCAATAATATCTTAATATCAGTACCTTTCATCATTAGAGAATGCTTTTTCGTCAATAAATGTCAAAATATTTTGATATCAGTACCCGTTACCGCTAAAGTTAAACAACTAATCATGCGAAAAATGGGTATAAAGTATACGTCGGGTTGTATGAAAAATGCAATGAATCCTGTAGCCAAGATGGGTACCTATACTGCAGGTGGAGCAAGTGGTGCAACCGTTTTTCATCATTCATGAATCAAATTAGAGAAATGGAGATGAGAATAATGAAACGTTTTGTCAGTCTATTACTTGTTATATCGTTGATTTTAACGGCCTTCGGCGTACCGGCCTTCGCTGCGAAGCCCGTTAAACTAGCCGTAATCAATGTCATGGAAGTTTATGATTATGATGCCGATGCGGGTGGAGAACAAGAAGTCGCAGTGTTTTCAGTCAGGAACAATGAAGAAAATCCTACAGCAGAAATTGAATCGGGATTCATAGCTGAAGTAACAAAAAACCGAAACAAATTCAATTTGAGCATCGAAAAAAAAGATACTTCTTTTGTAACATCAGTCGATGTCACATTGTCGGCATTCAACAGCGCAGAAGTTGAGACAACTGAAACCATAACGATCGGTGTTATTTCAAATCAGACAGTCAACAATCCACCAGTAGCTGATGATAAAGAAGTCACCACCAATGAAGATGCAAGTGCAAGCATTACCCTCACTGGTTCAGATCCTGACTCGGATGAAATCACATTTTCGGTATTGGATGGACCAGCACATGGATTACTATCAGGAACAGCTCCTGATCTTATCTACACACCAAAAACTGACTACAACGGCTCTGACAGTTTCACCTATGTAGTAAACGATGGACAAGTCGATAGTCTTCCTGCAACAGTATCAATCACTGTAACAGCAGTCAATGACGATCCTGTAGCCATTGATCTGTCGTTGACGACAGATCAGGATACATCAGTAAGCGGTACGATAGATGCTACAGATGTAGACGATGACACATTGGGTATGACTATTTCATCAGGACCATCAAATGGCAACGTAACAAATAGTGTTCTAGATTTCACATACACACCAACTTCAGAGTTTACTGGAGAAGATAGTTTTACAGTGACTGTCACAGACGGTTTTGGAGGAACTGACGATGCAACAGTTACTGTAACAGTTGATCCTGTTGTCTCTGAACCGACAAAATATGTGGCGCTTGGCGACTCCATCCCATACGGATATTACAACAGTAGCTTCTGGGATTATCTTGGTGGTGGAACCGATACCTACAGTTATGTTGAACGGTTTGCAGATGATCTGGATGCTGAATTCACAGATGCCAGTGTCAGCGGATACAATACCATCGATGTCCTAAACCAAATTGATAGCATGACAGCAACAATCGCTGAAGCCGATGTGATCACCCTCTGCGTAGGTGCCAACGACATCATGGATGCTGCCGGAAGAGGTTTTTCGGGATTGCAAAAGTACAATATAAATTGGACGGCAGCTGATCAGGGAAGGGATAATTTTGAACTGTATTGGCCTCAATTGATCGATAAGATTGAAAACCTCAATTCTGATGTAACTTTGATAGTCATGACAATCTACAATCCATATCATTCATATGATGACTATTGGAATTTAGTGGATCCATACTTTTCAGCATCCATTGGGGAAGATTTAGGACTGAACTACATGATAGAGAATGCAATGGATTTGGATGAAACAAAATGGGATTATGTTGATATCAATGACGATTTCGACTACCGAATCGCTGATGTCTATACTGTTTTCAACAACCATGGCGACAAAGATAGTTTGACCGGTTTCTATGACAGTTTCTGTGATCCTCATCCGAACCAAATCGGACAGGATGTAATCTACCAGACACATTGGAATACTTATAACTGAATACAATAAACTGGACATCAATTTAGAAAAACTGAATTTTGGATAACGAAAAAGCGTGGAAAATTTCCACGCTTTTTCTCTTAGTTTTTCTAAGGAATTTTGAAATTTTATAGATAGCATCATCCAAAATAATCGTAAAATTTCTTGATCTTCATATCACTCCGAAAGTAGAATCAATTCTCAATAGTGTAACTTATAATTACAATAATCCATAGCAATATCTGAGAAGTCAACGAAATCATATATCCATCATTTTTGATTATTCAATTGGTTTGCAAATATACCAGTTAGCCATAACATCTACGTTGACTACTTTTACATCGGAAAAACAAGTTTTCATTTCTAAGACACAATTTTTCATCTCTGATTCAGCATCTTTTATGAAATGAAAATAATCACCGCCTTCTAGCCATTCAATAATACTAGTCAGTATCGATTTTTTCTTATTATAATCATGTATGATTACCCACTTCTTAGTAACTCTACTCATTTCTGCATACATGTGTTTTCTTTCACCAGCGGTTAAACCATGTGCTACATAGGATGCAATAGAAACATCAAAACTTCTATCTTCAAATGGCAATATTTTTAGAACATTTCCTTGAATAAATTTGATGCTTTTATTTTCTGGTTTGCTCATCGCAATATTTAGCATCTTATCTGCTGTATCGATACCGGTCACCGATATTCCCATTTCATTGAACACTGAGCAAAATGCTCCTGTTCCACATCCAATATCAATAATTGTTTCAAAGGAAGATATATCAAATTCTTTCTTTGCTCCTTCTATAACTTCAGCAAATCTCTTCTTCTGCTTGTTATAAAACAATCCATAAATTGGCGCTATGAAATTGAATAAGAAGTTGCTATTCTTTTTTTTCAAAATAAACTCCCCTTTTTTTGAATTTGCAAATTTATATTTAATCGGTCGTTGAAATTCTATAATCTATTTCAGGTAATCAGGTATAATATCTTCTTCAAACCCCTGAAAACTGACAGGTCTAAGGAACCTTCTGATAGCCATCGTTCCTACTGATGTCGCTCCAAAATTGGTTGATGCCGGAAAAGGACCTCCATGTACCATACTGTCACATACTTCTACTCCTGTAGGAAAATCATTGATGATCAGACGTCCAGCTTTCCTCTCAAGAATACGCATAAATTTATGTGCAAGTTCAATATCTCCCTTATCCATATGAACAGTCGCCGTCAACTGTCCCCTTATTTTTTTTGCTATCAACTTTGACTCTTCTAAATCTTTTGCTATTACTACAATTCCTGAAGGTCCAAAAACCTCATCCTGTAAACTCATGTCTGACAACCAAGTCGTTGCATCCACAGAGTACAGTTTGGCTGTTACACCTCTGATAATATTCTTATCTATACTCAACTCGTTTTTTACATTTGAATTCCTATTTAGGAGATTACAGCTAATATTGTATGTATTTGCAATATGACTGTTTATCATCGTATGTTCCGGAACCGCTATCAATCCATCCTTGACTTTCTCAATGAATAAATCAGTGTTCTCGTCTTTTATGACAATTGCTATTCCCGGATTGGTGCAGTACTGACCTGCTCCCATAACCAATGAACTTGCCCAACCTTCAGCAATTTCTTCACATTTTTTACTCATTGCTTCGGGCAGTATAAATATTGGATTGATTGATCCCATCTCTCCAAAGAATGGAATCGGTTCTTCTCTTCGGGCACACAGGTCAAATAAGGCTTTCCCTCCTTTAAAACTCCCAGTGAACCCGACTGCCTTAATCATTGGATGTTGAACAAGTGCAGCCCCAACAGCTCGGTCTCCACCCTGTATCATTGAGAAAACACCTGGTTCGATACCGCATGTTACCATAGCTTTACCTATTGCTTGAGCTACAAGATCGGATAATCCTGGATGTGACGAATTAGCCTTAACAACTACTGGACATCCCGCTGCCAACGCTGAGGCTGTATCTCCTCCTGCTACAGAAAATGCAAGTGGAAAATTGGATGCTCCAAAAACAGCTACGGGTCCAATAGGTCTTTGAACCAATCTTATTGATACCCCTTTAGGTTTATCATATCTTTTATCTAAATAATCTCCTTTTTCGATATGCGATGCAAAAAGTTTAAGTTGGTTGACCGTTCTAAGTCTTTCTCCCTCAAGTCTACCTTTTGGTAGACCAGTCTCCTTGACTCCCATTTCTGTAATCTCATTCCCCATGAGATCGATTTCGGAAGCAATCTCCCTTAGAAAATCTGCTCTTTCCTTTTCTGTAGTATGTGAATAGCTTTCAAATGCTATCTCAGCTTGACTTACAGCTTCATCAACAACTTCAACAGTACCAATAGAAAATCGATCTGGTTCACCACTGACCGGTTCATTTTCAAAAGTCTTTTCTGTCGAGATCCATTTTCCACCAATCATATGAGTATTCTTCAACATATTATCATCCCCCTAATTATTTATCGTTACTTAGATAGTTGCAGAATTCCAAAAGTCTTGCAACTATTGTATTAAAATCTATAGAAACAGCATATCTCTCCCCAAATTTTTGTATATTCTCGATATCTATTATCATAATTCTCTA
>JAYENG010000267.1:0-33585 GCA_034721975.1 Bacillota bacterium | reverse complement strand
GGCGGGAATGTTAAAATACAATTTTGGGATGTTCAGAAGTTGTTGCCAATATATTTAAGTGTGAGCTACCGATACTTCGAAATAGAATACTTAGGATAAAATTTTCTGATTATGGATTTCTCAAAACAACCTAATAAAGGAATCGGTGATCTCAAAAAACATATAGAGCAAGTAAGGAAACGTACAAACTACAACAAACATATAGTTGTAGTATTTAGTGAGGCGACAAATTATCTTAGAAACAAATTGATAGAGGAGATTCTATCAAGAAAACCAAGCATCCTAACAGAACGTGAACCAGGATCAATAATACCAATGATTCTTGAAGAAAAAATTGTTAGTTTATCAGCTATTCTGTTGAATAAGGAATATTATCAATTTATAATGAATTTGAGATTTGAAATTGATGGAATGATTGTGGCTGATGAGAGATGCCTCATACCCTTAAAAGCAAGAGCGTGGCTTGATCTTAAACAGAGGAAACAAGCTGTAAGAACTAAGGATATAAAGAAGCATAAGAATGATATCTACCGTATGACGCAGTTACTTACAAATACTTCAATTGAACATGGATTCATGAATCAAGCATTATAAAAAAAACAACGTATGATAAAGATGAATATGGCCTGTCAAGTAGTTGGTGAATTAAAAAAAACAACTTAAAGGAATATTTTGTAATTATCAAGTATAACGGGACTATTCTAGGTATACTTTTTTTATGGATATATTTAAATTGATTTCCCCTGTAGTCAGATGCAGTTATTGTGGAAAAGGAACTTATAATGACAAGTTTTTATGCGAAAAATGTCAGAGCGATTTGGAAAAATTAGAAAGAAATGTTTCGATAGAGGGTACCTTGGTAAAGGGGCACATCATTTACGAATATAATGGAATTGTCAAGGATTTGATAATTAGATATAAATATAAGCAACAAAGATATTTGGGGAAGTATTTTGCCGAACTCATGTATGATTTTGTCGATGACATTCCGGTGGATTTTGATGTGATCATACCAGTTCCGAGTCACTGGAAAAGAAAATTTGAAAGGGGATTCAACCAAACTGAAATCATTGCTAAACAACTTGGAAATTTGAGTGGAATCACCTATGATAATAAAATATTGAAACGTATAGATAATTCAAAAGCTTTAAAAAGATTAAATAGAACAGAAAGAGAAGAAGAATTGGAAAATTCATTTATAGCGGACAGAAATAAACAGTATAAAACGGCATTGTTGGTTGATGATATTTACACTACAGGAACAACTATTAATTATTGTGGTAAGGAATTATATGAAATTGGATTCGACCAAGTCGTTTTTTTATCTTTGTCGGGTAATTATTAAAATTAACTTGTTTAGTTAAATATTATAAGGGGTAAACACTGAATAACTAAATAAGATGAACTTTCATCTAGAGGAGCTGAGCCTATGAAAATTATTGTAAGTGGAAGAAGCATGAAAGTGACAGAGAGTTTAAGAAATCAAGTTGAACTCAAGCTTGATAAATTCGAAAAATACTTTAGTTCAGATGTTGAAGCTCATGTTACCATGTCGCATCAGAAGGCGATGCAGATAATGGAAATTACGATACCACTTAAAAACAGTGCTATTTTCAGAGTGGAGGAATCTAGTGAAGATATGTATAAATCATTAGATTTAGCTGTTGATAAACTTAGCAGGCAAATCAATAAGCATAAAACTAATATCCAAAAACGCTATAAAGGGCATGATTCGATTAAATTTGATATGATTCCTGAAAACGAACCTAAAAACAGTGATGAAAAGAAAATTGTTAAAACCAAATCATTTATCATGAAACCGATGGACCCTGAAGAAGCGGTACTTCAAATGGAATTGGTAGGACATGCTTTCTACGTTTTCTTAAATGGAGAGACAAATGATATCAATGTGGTATATGCAAGAAAAGATGGAGATTATGGTCTAATTGAACCTGAATAGAAGCCCTGTATTATAGGGCTTTTTTTAGTGTAATCATTCTATACATTTTACAAATTCGTAACAATTCCATTGAAAGAAGTTTGTTTATCTGCTATAGTAATTCTAATATTTATAATAAATGTTTAAAATAAAGGAGAAGACTATGAAGAAATTTAAAAGAATCCTCGTAGCCAATAGAGGAGAAATTGCTATAAGAAGTTTTCGCGCTGCCCAGGAATTGGGTATAAGAACTGTTGCGATTTATTCTGAGGAAGATAAAAATTCTCTATTTAGAATGAAAGCAGATGAATCATACCTAATAGGAAAAAATAAAGGGCCTGTTGAAACTTATTTAAATATAGAAGAAATTATTAAAATAGCGCTTAAAAAAGGTGTCGATGCTATTCATCCCGGATATGGATTTCTAGCGGAGAATGCTGATTTTGCAAAAAAATGTGAAGAAGTCGGAATAACTTTTATAGGACCTAGTTATAATTCGATAGAAAATTTGGGAGATAAAATCAAATCGAAAGCGATTGCAAAAATTGCGGGAGTTCCAATTATCGAAGGTATCGATAGACCGGTTGTATCTGTGAGTGAAATTCAAGGAATAGCTAATGATATCGGATATCCCATTATATTGAAGGCTGCCGCTGGTGGCGGTGGAAGGGGTATGAGAATTGTAAGGAATTCTGAAGAGATAATATCTGAATTCAAAAGTGCGAAAAATGAAGCTAAAAAAGCCTTTGGAATAGATGATATTTTTGTAGAAAAATATTTAGAGGAACCGAAACATATTGAAGTGCAAATACTTGGAGATCATCAAGGAAATATTGTTCATCTTTATGAAAGGGATTGCTCTATTCAAAGACGACATCAAAAAATTATTGAATTCACACCTGCGATAGGCATAAGTAAAGAGCTAAAAGAGAAAATTTGCGAAGATGCTGTTAAAATTGCAAAACAAGTAAAATACTTCAATGCTGGAACTGCAGAGTTTTTAGTAGATAAAAAGGGGAATCACTACTTCATAGAGATGAATCCTAGAATACAGGTTGAACACACTGTTACAGAGATGGTGACAGGAATAGATATTGTACAGGCGCAAATTTTGATTGCAGAAGGATATTCACTTGATTCCGAGAAAATAAATATTAGAAGTCAAGATGATATCAAACCAAGAGGGTATGCTATTCAATGCCGTATAACGACTGAAGATCCAATGAATAATTTTGCTCCGGATACGGGCAAAATCGATGTATATAGAAGTGGCGCAGGTTTTGGTATTAGACTTGACGGAGGGAATGCTTTTACTGGTGCATTGATTAGTCCTTACTATGACAGTTTGTTGGTGAAAGTAACTTCGTGGAGTTTAAGCTTTGAAGATGCAATTGCAAAATCAAACCGTGCAATTAAGGAATTGGCTATTTCCGGAGTTATGACAAATATACCTTTTTTGATTAATGTTCTAAATCATGAAACATTTGTGAATGGATTATGCGACACAAGCTTTATCGAGAAAAACAGCAGCTTATTTGATATTGAAGCTAAAAAGGATGAAGAACTGCATATTTTAAGACATGTCGGGAATATTGTGGTAAATGAAACAGGTGGGATCAAGAAACAATTCGATGTGCCTGTAGTTCCTAAAGTTAAAAGAAACAATGAATACGGCACAAAAAACATTTTAGATGATAGAGGCGTTGATGGATTAGTTGACTGGATTAAAGATCAAAAGAAACTTCTTTTAACTGATACAACTATGCGGGATGCGCACCAATCATTAATGGCAACTCGTGTTAGAACGCGAGATATGGTTAAAATATCTAAAGCGACTTCTGTTTTAGCCAAGGATTTATTTTCTGTTGAGATGTGGGGAGGCGCAACTTTCGATGTTGCATATAGATTTTTGAAGGAGTCTCCTTGGGAACGACTTGAACTTCTTAGAAATAAAATGCCGAATATTTTGATGCAAATGCTGATTAGAGGTTCAAATGGAGTTGGATATAAAAACTATCCAGACAACGTGATTAGAGAACTGATAAGAGAATCATCTATAAAAGGAATTGATGTATATAGAATTTTTGACTCGTTGAATTGGGTTAACGGTATGGAAGTTGCCATCGATGAGGTAATTAAACAGGGTAAAGTTGCAGAGGCTAGCATTTGCTATACTGGAGATATTTTAGATGAATATAGAGATAAATATAGTTTGCGATATTATGTCGATTTAGCAAAGGAACTTGAAAACAGAGGAGCTCATATTTTAGGAATTAAAGATATGGCGGCGTTATTGAAGCCATATGCAGCTCATAAATTAGTAAAGGCATTGAAAGAAGAAATAAGTATTCCGATTCATTTTCATACTCATGATACAAGTGGAAATGGAGTTGCCACTTTATTGATGGCAGCAGAAGCTGGAGTAGATATAGTTGATACAGCTTTTAATAGTATGTCGGGTTTGACTAGTCAACCAGCATTGAATTCTATTGTAGAAGCTTTAAAGAACACTGATAGAGACACAAAATTCGATTCTAAAAATATTCAAATGTTATCAGATTACTGGAGAGATGTAAGACCTGTATATTATAAATTCGAATCGGATTTGAAATCTTCTTCGACAGAAATATATGAGTATGAAATTCCTGGTGGACAGTATTCCAACTTGAAACCACAGGTTGAGAGTTTTGGTTTGGAACATCGATTCGATGAAGTGAAACAAATGTATAAATCTGTTAATATGATGTTTGGAGACATTATAAAAGTGACTCCTTCATCAAAAGCTGTCAGTGATATGGCGATTTTCATGGTTCAAAATAATCTTACACCTGAAAACATCTATGAGTCGGGAAAAGATTTATCTTATCCAGATTCAGTAATCGCATTTTTTGAAGGTATGATGGGACAACCGGTGGGAGGATTTCCTGAAAGACTGCAAAAATTAGTGTTAAAAGAGATTAAACCGATAACAAACAGACCCGGAGAGCTGTTACCTGAACATGATTTTGAGGCTGACAGAAAATATCTCGAAGATAAATTCAACTACAAACCTGAAGTTGAAGATTTGATAAGTTATGCTCTTTATCCGAAAGTTTTTAAAGAGTATCTACAATTCAAACAAGAATATGGCAATTTAAGTACAATAGGTAGCGATATCTTTTTCCATGGTTTGTATGAAGGTGAAACTTGTGAAGTTGAAGTGGATAACCATATCCTGCAGATGAAATTGGTAAGTATCGGGAAATTAGACGATGAGTCCAATAGAAGAATATTATTTGAGGTTAATGGAAATAGACGTGAAATCAAGATGTTTGATAAGGTTAGCAAAGAAAAAAATGAATTTATTGGCAAAAATACAACTTATGTGTCTGAAGACAACCTTAATGAAATAGGATCCTCCATCCCGGGAAAGCTTGTAAAAATTTCGGTGTCGGAGGGAGATGAAGTGAAGGAAGGGCAAGAGGTTGCAATAGTTGAAGCGATGAAGATGGAAACTGTCATAACTTCAAAAGCAAGTGGTGTAGTTGAAAAAATTTATGTGTCAGTTGAAGACTCGTTAGAGAGCAGAGAACTGATAATGATAATAAAATAACGTAAAGAAGCCGGAATTTCTGGCTTCTTTTTTAATTATTTTCACAATAAGACTTTCATTTGTTAAAAAATTGAATTAAAATATATATAGACACGTATGTTTTATAAGGATTGAGGGGATAGATATGAGTGAGCAATTAGATAATATAAAAATTGAAGAACTAGTAAAGAAAATTCAAGGGGTTATATCTACTAAAGTGGTAATAGATGATGAACAAATAGTTGAATTACACTTATTGACAGATAAAACAAGAAATGCAAAACAAATATCTAGAGATATTCAATCTGCATTGGCATCGGAATTAGATATAGAAATTGATCATAAAGTTATCAGCATTGCGCAAATTGAATTCAATGATGATAGTTTTAACAATAAAAGAGTAAAAATCAAGAGTGTATCAAAGATTGTAGAATCAAATGAATTGATATGCGAAGTGAAATTAAATCTTGAAGATAAAGAAGTGGTTGGAGTTTCCAAGCATAAGAACATATCTTCTAGAAAAGATTATTCCTTTGTTTCGGCTACAATAAATGCACTTGAGAAGTTATATAATTTTGACGACATGATATTCCTTGAAGGAATTGAAGTGATAGAAAGACATAATTATTCTGTAGTAGTCATAATGGTTTCTACTATATTTGAACAAGAGGAGGTTATGTCAGGATCATCTGTTGTAGAAGATGATCGAGATTTAGCTTTGGTTAAGGCTACCTTAAATGCCGTTAACCGAAGATTGAACATGTTATAGGAGGTCGACGCCTACTTAATTTCCATTCTACTTATACAAAAAAAGAAAATAAACGAATTAAAAGCAATATTGAATGATAATTTACTTAGCGTAGCGATTATGCCTGTTGTCTTAGCGTATTGACAGAGAAATTATATAGGAGGGCATAATTGTGAAAAAATTATATGTTTTATTAATGTCTTTAATGTCATTGGTTTTAGCAAGTGGAGCACAGTGGACTTGGAGATAGATTTTATTTAGGCGTCGATCTTTTATATAAAAGGAGTAAATTATGAATAAAAATGCAAAACTATATGTAATTTTTATAATGACAATTAGTTTAGTTTTAATAGCATTGAATATTAGCGAGATCATAGAGAATATCAGGTTTGGAGAGTTTGTTTTTTTTGTGATATTTCTAACTATATCAGAGTTACTATCTTTGCAAGTTGACGTTAATAGTAATATTTCGTTTGGTTTTGCAATTGCTTATACTTCTGCAATAGTACTTATACCTGAACTTGCTGCAACGTATGTTTTTTTTGGAATGCTATTTGCCTTATTTGATAAAGAAGGTAAAATAATGCATATATTTAATAGTTCTTTTTTGAAAAGAATTTTTAATGCATCTAGTTATTTTATTACAGTATATGCAAGCTCTTGGTTTTATCATAGTTTTTATCAAAAGGATTTAATATACATTAGCGATTTTGGAGTTCTAACGTTAATTGGAACAGTATTAGTATATTTAGTAATTAATAATATGATTTTTATGACATTATTTGCTTTAATCAATAAAACACGCATAATAACAATGATGTCAAAGAATTTTTGGGCATTTAAGAATTTTCTATTCATAGCTCCATTAGGAATTATGATGACGCTTTTTTATAAAAATTTTGGGATGTTTGGACTGGTATTGTTCTTTGGTCCGTTATTCTTAGCTAGGTATTCATTCAAGCTATACTTGAACATGAAGACTATATATTTGGAAACTATCAAAGCTTTGACTAAAGCGATAGATGCAAAAGATGAGTATACCAAAGGTCATTCTCTCAGAGTTGCCGAGTATGCCGTGATGATTGGCAAGGAAATGAAGATGAGTGAACCGAGATTAGAGGTTTTGAAAACTGCAGGACTTTTGCATGACGTGGGCAAGATAGGCATCAGCGATAATATATTGCTAAAGCCAGGTAAGCTCTCTACTGAAGAAATGGATGAAATAAAAAATCATCCAAGTATCGGGGCTAAAATTATCGAGGATATAGAGTTTCTTGATAAAGCTCGGCTTTATGTCAGTCAACATCATGAAAGATACGATGGAAAAGGTTATCCCAATAATGTCAAAGGGGAAGATATGCCTATAGAATCTTGTGTTTTGTCTGTTGCAGATGCTTTTGATGCTATGACTACCGACAGAGCGTATAGAAAGGCTTTTTCTGAAGATAAGGCGATTGGGATACTTATAGAGGAGAAAGAAAAACAGTTTTCGTCAGAAGTTGTAGATGCTGTTGTGTCTATTAAAAAGAATCAAGGAAGTGTTATTATTTATGCTGATTGAATCTATTGTTTTTGCATTGATTTTAGGGCTGATCTTAGGCGGAAAAGTGAAAAATTTAGAAAAAGTAAAACTAAAAAAAATATATTTGGTTTTTATTGCTTTCTTTATTGAGTATTTAGCTGGTGTTTTGATTAATAGCGGAAAAATTTCTATAAGAGAAAGTATTTTTACTTATACATATAACATTCAATTGTTGGTATATATATTGCTGATGATATTTTTTGTTTATAATTTCAAGTATCTTGGGATAAAATTTCTTGCGTTTGGTAGTTTTCTTAATTTTTTCGTTATTCAAATCAATAACGGATTTATGCCTGTAGATATGTATTTAGCCTTGAAATTAGGATATTACGATTCCGTGAAATATTTGGAGTCGGGAAAGGTATTTGGGCATAAGATATTGAATACCGCTAATGATACTTGGATTGTATTGGCGGATATCATTGATATACCACCACCGTATTTTTTCCCGAAGTCGATTAGCATTGGAGATATAGTTATTGGTTTCGGCGTGTTTTTTTTATTGTTTTTGAATATGTTTTATTCGGAAAATAAGAATTATCCTATATAATGACTAATGGAGGGGTTAAATGTTTGTTGAAGCGATGATTTTGGGATTGGCGATATCTTTTCTATTAGGGGGAAGAATGGATAACCTTGAATATCTTGATATTAAAGGTTGGTATTTAATTATAATTGGAACAGTACTGCAATTGGTTTCTTTATTTCTTGCAAAGTATTCATTTGCTATATATATTCAACTGACAGGTATCGTTTTTGTTATTATTGTATTAATGTTGAATATGAATCTGCGAGGATTTTGGTTGATGTTATTTGGGGGAATGTTGAATTTTCTTGCAGTGGTTTTGAACGGTAATAAAATGCCTGTAAATCCTATTATTATTGAAAACAATAAATTATCTAGCTTTATGGACATGATTGTTGATGGTGAAATCATAAATTATTTATCAACTTCGGTCGGCGGATGGTCGGCTATGTTGGGTAAAATAATGATGACCCCGCAATGGTACCCTTTTCCTAATATTCTATCTATTGGAGACATCGTCATATCAGTTGGGATTATATGGTTCATATATGGAGAGACAAGGCGAAAGAATTATCGTAAAAAAAGTAAAATGGTACAATATACATATAAATCAAGGATTTGAGAAAATCAAGTTCTTTTTTTGTGTTATAATATACTGTAGTTCTAAAATATGAGGAGATGGAAAAGATGGGCTTTTTAGATAAAATATTCAGTTCTTTTAATGACCGTGAAATTAAAAAAATGATGGATACAGCTGAAAAAATAATCCAGCTTGAAGAAAAATATATTTCCATGAATAATGATGAACTTAAAAATATGACAAATATTTTTAAAGAAAGACTGACGAATGGAGAAACTTTAGATGATATATTGATAGATGCCTTCGCTGTAGTACGTGAGGCTTCAAAAAGAACTATAGGGCTTGTTCACTACCGGGTTCAGCTTGTCGGCGGTATTGTTCTGCATCAGGGCCGAATTTCGGAAATGAAAACTGGTGAAGGTAAAACTTTAGTTGCAACTTTGGCGGTATATTTGAATGCTTTGGATGGCAGGGGAGTGCATATAGTTACAGTCAATGATTATCTTGCTTCTAGAGATAAGGAATGGATGGGGAAAATTTATGAATTCCTTGGATTGACTGTTGGAGTGATCACAAATGATATTAGAGGTGAACAACGGATAAATGCCTACAATGCCGATATTACATATGGTACCAATAATGAATTCGGTTTTGACTATTTAAGAGATAATATGGCTATATTTAAAAAAGACAGATTTCAAAGAGAGTTGAATTATGCAATTATCGATGAGGTGGACAGTATATTAATCGACGAGGCTAGAACTCCGTTGATTATTTCTGGACCGGGAAGAAAATCCACCAACATGTATAAAATTGCAGATATGTTTACTCAAACTTTAAAAAATGAGTTGGATGTAACGATAGATGAAAAAGCAAAATCAGTGATATTGACTGAAGAAGCTGGCATTAGAAAAGCTGAAAAATATTTTGGAGTTGAAAACATAACCGATCCATCGAATCTAGAAATTTTTCATCATATAAATCAGGCATTAAGAGCAAGGTTTATTATGAAGAGAGATGTAGATTATGTTGTAAAAGATGGAGAAGTTCTGATTGTAGATGAATTTACGGGTCGTTTAATGAATGGGAGAAGATATTCTAGTGGACTCCATCAGGCGATAGAGGCAAAAGAAGGCATCGAGATTAGAAAAGAATCACAAACTTTGGCGACGATCACTTTGCAAAATTATTTTAGAATGTATAATAAATTATCTGGCATGACTGGTACAGCAAAAACTGAAGAAGAGGAATTTAAACATATCTACAATATGGATGTTCTTGTGATACCTACGAATGAACCTGTTATTCGTGAAGATAGCAGTGATGTTGTTTATAAATCTCTTCAAGGTAAATTTAAGCACGTTGTTGAAGAAATCGAGGAAAAAAACGCAAAAGGACAACCGATGCTTGTCGGTACCATTTCGATTGAGACTTCTGAATATATAAGCAAGCTTTTAAAGATGAAGGGCATCAAGCATCAAGTGCTTAACGCAAAACACCATGATAAAGAGGCTGAGATAGTTTCCCAAGCAGGACGATTTGGAGCAGTGACGATTGCTACAAATATGGCCGGTAGAGGAACCGATATTGTTCTAGGCGGTAATTCCGAGCATTTGGCTAAAAAAGAATTGATTAGAAAAGGTTATGAACCACATATTATAAACGCTGTCGATAATTATGCAGAAACCAATGATGAAGAAATCATTAATGCTAGAGAAGATTATTTAATGTATTTAGATGAATTCAAAAAAACCACGAGTGAAGAAGCTGAAAAAGTCAAAGCGGCTGGCGGGCTTCATATAATCGGAACTGAAAGACATGAATCGAGACGGATAGATAATCAGTTGAGAGGACGTTCTGGACGCCAGGGAGATTCAGGATCATCACGGTTTTATCTATCTCTAGAAGATGATTTATTAAGACTTTTCATGGGTGAGAATGCAAAGACGGTTTTAGACAAATTTGGTCTTGATGAAGATATGCCGATCGAGGCCAAGATTTTAAGTAAATCGATTGAAGGCGCTCAGAAAAAAGTGGAAGGCAGAAACTTCAGCATTCGTAAACACGTATTGCAGTATGATGATGTAATAAATAAACAAAGATCGATTATTTATAACGAGCGAAACAAAGTATTGGAAGGTGAAAATCTTAAAGAACATATTTGGAATATGATCGATGCTATAATCGATGAATCCATAGCGATATACACTTCCAGTTCAAAGTTTCCTGAAGAATGGGAATTAGATGCGTTAAACGAGAATTTACATCAATATTTCCTGCCTAAAAAATGTTTGAGCTTCGATAATGTAGAAGATATTGATAAGGAAATACTGAAAGATAAAATAATAACTTTTGCTGAAAGTGCTTATGAGGCGAAAGAAGAAGAAATAGGACTTGATAGAGTTAGAGAACTTGAAAGAATCATCTTGCTTAGAATTGTCGATAATCAGTGGATAGATCATATAGATGCAATGGATCAGTTGAAACAAGGAATTGGATTGAGGGCTGTAGGTAATGAGAATCCGGTGACGGCATATCAAATAGAGGGATTCCAAATGTTCAACGAAATGATTAACAATATTAAAAAGGAAACAGTGAGGTTTGTTTTTAATGTACAAGTCAATACCAGTTTTGAAAATCAAAAAGTTGTTCAAGAAGACAAAAGAAAAATTGAATCTGTGACTAAAAAGACAAAGGTGGGACGAAACGATCCTTGTCCTTGTGGAAGTGGATTGAAATATAAAAAATGCTGTGGAAGAAATTTATAGGTGATAAAATGTTAAATCAAAGATATGATATTGTTGAATTTGAAGAAAAATTAAAAGAACTGAGGGTTTCTCTTTGACGTAGATGTCAAGAAACAAAGAGTCGAGGAAATAGATAGATTATTATCAGAGCCTGGTGCTTGGGATGATGTGGAAAAAAGTCAAAAATTGACGATCCTGAGTAAAAGGTTAAAAGATACAATTGCAAAATTTGAATCTATAGAAAATCAGATTGAAGAAATCAAGGTGATGCATGAGCTTCTAGCTTTAGAAGAAGATGAAGCAATGGTTGAAGAGGCTGTAGAATCGTTTGCTAGAGCTGAAAAAGAACTAGAGAAGTTCAGTCTTCAAATGTTGTTAAGTGGGCAGTATGACCTAAATAACGCCATATTATCTATTCATTCTGGAACAGGTGGACTAGATGCGCAGGATTGGTCGGAAATGCTGTTTAGGATGTACTCCAGATGGGCGGATTCGAAAGGGTATAATGTTAGAATACTTGATATTCTAAGAGACACCGAAGCCGGAATCAAGAGTGTGACGATGCTTGTTGAAGGCAGTTATGCATATGGATATTTGAAGTCTGAAAAAGGTGTTCATAGACTGGTGAGAATTTCACCGTTTGATTCTTCGGGAAAGAGACATACATCATTTGCATCTGTAGATATAATGCCTGAAATAGAGGGCGATGTTGAAGTGGATATCAATCCTGTCGATTTGAAAATAGATACTTACAGAGCATCTGGAGCCGGAGGGCAGCACGTCAATAAAACAGATTCGGCTGTTAGGATTACACATATACCGACAGGAGTCGTAGTTCAATGTCAAAATGAACGTTCTCAGCATTTTAACAAGGTTATTGCAATGAAAATGCTTATGGGTAGGTTGATTGAGCTTAAAGAACTTGAACAGAAAGAGACAATCGATGATTTAGCTGGTGATTATTCTCAAATTGCATGGGGTTCTCAAATTAGATCATATGTGTTCCATCCGTATAGCATGGTAAAAGATCATCGTACAAACGCAGAAGTAGGAAATGTCAATAGCGTAATGGATGGGAATTTAGATCCATTTATCGATGCATATTTAAAACAGCAACTTAAGTAGCCTGAGGATTATATTCTTGGGTTTCTTTTTAGGGGAGTAATGATTTGAAAAAAATATTAGTAACTGGTGGAGCAGGATTTATCGGTTCACATTTTATAAATTTAATTTTAGATGAAAACAAGGATATCGAAGTAATAAACTTTGACAACCTTACATATGCTGCAAATTTAAACAATGTGAATACTTCAAAAAAACATACTTTTATTGAAGGAAATATCGGCAACGAGGATGATTTAAATAATCTATTCAGTCGCTATTCATTTGATGCGGTCATAAATTTTGCTGCTGAAACTCATGTCGATAAAAGTATTGAAAATCCATTTATATTTACAGAAACCAATCTATTGGGGTTTCAGAAATTGTTTTATAAAGCCATGGATAATGAAGTTAAGAGATTTATTCAGATTTCAACTGACGAAGTATATGGTCCAAATGAAAATTCTGAAATTTTCGATGAAAATTCTTCACTTAAACCAGACAACCCATATTCAGTTAGTAAGGCAGGAGCGGATATGATTGTCAAATCCGCCATGAATACTTTTGGGTATAAAGGAATTATTGTAAGGAGTTCGAATAATTATGGAATAAACCAATATCCAGAAAAATTAATACCACTGAGTATTAAAAGGTTGATATCTGGAGAAAAAATAAAACTCTACGGAGATGGAAATCAAAAAAGAGATTGGCTGAGTGTAACTGACAATGTAAATATAATCAAGAATATTTTATTTAGCGGCATTGATGGGGAAATTTATAATATTTGCACAGGTGTAGAGAAGAAGAATATCGATGTAGCCAAACTTATAATCAAATCATTAAATGAATTGCTGGGGACAAAGTATAGCGAAGCTGAAGATATTGAGTTCGTTGAAGATAGAAAAGGGCATGATTACAGATATACCATGTCGAACTATAAGGTGATGAGAGAAATTAAAGTTCCTGGTTTTAATGATTTTGATAGTGGTATCAATGATGTTGTAAGACATTATTTAGCTAAATACGGGGTGTTGAAATGAAAATACCATTTAATGTCTCTTTTGTAGATGAAAAAGATTTTCAATATTTATATAAGAAAATCGATTATAAAAAGGAGCTTGAACGACGTTTCTTAGAAGAATTCAATATAAAAAGAAGTTACTTCACGACATCTTGTTCAAGTGCGCTTGACATGGCGGCCCAGGTTATAGAAATAAAGGAAGGGGATGAAGTGATACTTCCTTCATTCACCTATGTTACAACTGCCATGGGATTTGTTAAAAGAGGAGCGAAGTTGGTATTCGCGGATATTCGTGAAGATACCTTTACAATCGATATCGACGATGTGAAAAGAAAAACAACAAATAAAACTAAAGCCATTGTACCAGTACACTATGCTGGAGTTTCTGCAGACATGGATGTTTTGAAAGAGCATTGCTCGAGTGGGAATATTTATCTTATTGAAGATGCGGCTCAAGGGGTGGATGCAAAGTATAAAGACAAATACTTGGGTACAATAGGAGACATAGGTACATATAGCTTTCATGATACAAAAAACCTTTCTTCTGGTGAAGGGGGTGCATTCATACTTAACAACGAAGTGTTGGAAGAAAAAGCCAATGTAGTATTTGAAAAAGGTACTGATCGCCATGCTTTTATTAAAGGGATAGTAGACAAATATTCCTGGAAGGATTTTGGCGGAAGTTATGAAATGTCATCGTACTTGATGGCGATATTGTTGGGGCAGATGGATAAGAAAGAGATCATTTTTAAAGAGAGAAAGAGAGTGTATGAATATTACAAGATGCTTTTAGAGGGTTATGATGAAATCAAGCTGACTGAAATTCCCGAGTATGCTACATCTAATCATCATATATTTTCTTTTTTGATGAATAGCGAGAAGGAAAGAAATTCAACCATAGTGAGGTTAAAAGAAAAAGGAGTACAAGCGTCATTTCACTATCAACCACTTCATTTGTCGTCTTTCGGAAAGAAAATGGGATACAGTCGATATGATTTACCCATTACAGAAAAAGTAGTTAAACAAATTCTAAGGTTACCTATATATCCTGCTTTGAAAAACGGGGATATTGAATATATAGTAAATAATATTAAAAAATAGTTGGAGGAAGATGATGAAATTTATTATTGATAAAATTGCAGCGGAACTGAAAATCAAACCTGTTCAAGTTCAAAACACGATTGAAATGATCGACGAGGGAAACACTATTCCTTTCATTGCCAGATATCGTAAGGAAGTTCACGGTGGACTTGATGATGAAATATTAAGAAATTTGGATGAAAGGTTAAAGTATTTAAGAAACCTCGAATCGAGAAAAGATGAGGTCGTAAGACTGATTGAAGAACAGGGGAAAATGACAGATGAACTTATGGATGAAATAAAATCTGCAGAGTTGCTTCAAAGAGTCGAAGATCTTTATAGGCCTTATAAGCAAAAAAAAAGCACAAGAGCATCAAAGGCTAAAGAAAGAGGCTTAGAACCTCTTGCGGTGCTTATAATGAGTTTTTTGTTTACAGGAAATATTGAAAAAGAAGCAGAGAAATTTATAGATGAAGAAAAAGATGTATTGACTGTTGAAAATGCGCTAGATGGAGCTAAAGATATAATTGCTGAGCATGTATCTGATAATGCGAGTCACAGAGCTTGGATCAAGAAATTCATCAATCAAAATGGAAAAATTATATCTGTGGCTGTGAATAAGGAAGAAAAGACAGTTTATGATATGTACTATGAATACGCTGAAAATGTCAAGACTGTTGCAAAGCATAGAGTTTTAGCTGTCAACCGTGGGGAGAAAGAAGGAGCACTGAAAGTAAAATTGTCTTATGATGAAAATAGAGTAGTCAAATATATCATTGAAAATGAAATAACAAATGAGAATGATGTTACAAACCCCATCTATATTGAAGCGATTGAAGATGCTTTTAAAAGATTGATCAGTACATCTGTAGAACGTGAGATAAGAAGTAATTTAACTGAGGCTGCAGAAGAAGATGCCATAAAGGTATTTGGAAAAAACACTAAGCCGCTTTTAATGCATTCGCCTATTAAAGGAGCGAAAATTCTGGGAATAGATCCATCATTCAGAACTGGTTGCAAACTCGCGGTGATTGATGAATTCGGTAAATTTATAGACTATGCGACAATTTATCCTAATCAACCTCAAAACGAGATTGAGAAATCTAAAAAAGTCATCAAGGAAATCATCGATAAGTACGATATAGATTTAATTGCGATTGGAAATGGAACAGCTTCAAGAGAAACAGAATCTCTTGTTGCAAATATCTTAAGTGAGATTGAAAAAGATGTTTCTTATGCAATAGTCAGTGAAGCTGGTGCATCGGTGTACTCGGCATCGAAACTAGCTACTGAAGAGTTTCCTGATATCAATGTTTCTATAAGAGGGGCGATATCGATAGGAAGAAGATTGCAAGATCCACTTGCGGAGCTCGTGAAAATTGATCCTAAGAGCATTGGAGTCGGTCAGTATCAGCACGATGTGAATCAAAAGAAATTGGAAGAAAGTCTGACGAATGTAGTAGAAGATTGTGTAAATACTGTAGGAATCGACCTCAACACGGCATCTGTTTCACTACTTAGCTATGTCTCTGGAATATCTGGTAGTATAGCTAAAAATATTGTTGATTATCGTGAAAGTACAAATAATTTTGGATTAAGGAAAGAGCTTCTAAAAGTAAAGAGATTGGGAAACAAGGCTTATGAGCAGTGTGCAGGTTTTTTGAGAATTCCTGAAAGCGAAAATCCGCTTGATAATACTGGAGTTCATCCGGAAAGTTACGAAATGACTGAAAGACTTTTAAATGAATTGGGATACGATTTATCTGATGTAAAAAACCATGATCTTAATGATATAGTCGAAAAAACAGAGGGTAGATATAAAGAGCTTTCTGATAAACTCGAAGTCGGAATTCTTACTTTGAAAGATATTGTAAAAGAACTTCAAAAACCAGGCAGAGATCCACGTGAAGACATGCCCAAACCAGTCTTTAGAAAAGATGTAATGAAATTTGAAGATCTTAATGAGGGGATGATTTTGACTGGAACTGTTAGAAATGTTGTAAACTTCGGAGCTTTTGTAGACATAGGGGTCAAAAATGATGGATTGGTTCATATTTCTGAGTTGAGCGACAACTTTGTGAAGAACCCCATGGACGTTGTAAAAGTCGGTGATATTGTCACTGTAAAAATAATTAAAATAGATATGAACAGACATAAGGTATCTTTATCTATGAAAGGACAATTAAAATGATTTTAATTAAAAATGCTTTAATTTACACAATGGAAAAAGATGAGATTATAAAAAATGGAGATATTTTGATTGAAAATGGAAAGATAATTAAAATTGAAAAAGACATTCAAACAGATAGTGCGAAAGTGATCGATGTTAATGGAAAAATGGTGCTTCCGGGATTTATAGATGCTCACTGTCACCTTGGCATGTGGGAAGACGCCATTGGATTTGAAGGAGCAGACGGAAACGAAGCGACAAATCCGATTACTCCTCATTTACGAGCTATAGATGCTATCAATCCGATGGATAGAACATTTGAAGAAGCGAGAGAAGCCGGAGTTACATTAGTCGCAACCGGACCTGGAAGTGCAAATGTCATCGGAGGGATGTTTACTGCTATAAAAACTTATGGGGATCGTATAGATGATATGATTGTCAAGGACCCACTGGCGATGAAATGCGCCTTTGGTGAGAATCCTAAAAATGTATACAATGATAAAAAAACATCTCCAAGCACGAGAATGGCAATAGCTGCCGAGCTTAGAAATGCAATTTTTACAGCTAAAGAATACCTGTCTAAAAAGGAAGCTGCAGGAGAAGACCTTTCTAAAATGCCGGATTTCGATATGAAAAAGGAAGCGTTGATTCCTGTATTGAAGAAAGAAATACCACTGAAAGCTCATGCTCATAGAGCTGATGATATCTTGACCGCTATTAGAATTGCAAAGGAATTTGATTTGAATTTGACTTTAGAACATTGTACAGAAGGTCATTTGATTGTCGATTACCTTGTTAAAGAAGGATATCCAGCTATAGTTGGACCGAGTTTATCTGATAGATCAAAATTTGAATTAAAGAATCTAACTTTTGATACACCGGGTATTTTATCCAAAGCGGGAATGAAAATCGCCATCATGACAGATGCGCCAGTTATTCCACTTCAATATTTGCCGATGGCCGCTGCGTTGAGTGTGAAATCGGGCATGGATGAAAATGAAGCGCTTAAAGCAATAACCATCAACCCTGCTGAAATTTTGGGATTAGAAGAAACAGTCGGGAGCATCAAAGTTGGAAAAGATGCGGATATCGTCATTTGGCATGAGCATCCATTCAAGTTGGAGGCGAAGCCTTCAGTAGTAATGATAAATGGTGAAATAGTGTATGAAAACAATTGAACTGAAATAAAAAAACGAGGTATTATATCAGATTGATATGATACCTCGTTTGCTTTGAATATAAGTGTTATTGATTCTGTTAACTTTATTCTCCTGCAATTCTCTTTATTTTTTCGATAAACTTATGATCTTTTTCATACACTTCGATAGCTTTTTCGGTGTAAAGTATAAAATTTTCAATGGTGCCGTGAATAGATTTAAATTCCTTTATATCAATTGAATTTTCTTCCAATCCGTTTTCTACTTTATTCAATCTAGCTTCAATGGAATTCAATCTAGCTTCAATGGAATCCAATCTAGCATTAGTTAATTTTTGCTCTTTATCTATACTTTCAAGTTTGTCTAGTATCAAATTCAATATTTTTTCTTGTTCCATATTAGGATCACCTCAGTACGTATATTATATCAGAGATGGTATATCAACAGTTAAAATATTTTGGATTATTCCATAATTGTTTTTTTATTGTTTATATTTGGTATAAAATTGGTATATATAAATTGAGTTTATTATTTGAGAGGTGATTGAATGGGAAAAGTTTTTAAACCGGGTTGTAAACCTCCAATTTCTGAGGTGAAACCTAAAGAAGTAAAAGTTGAAGAAAAAATCATTGAAGAAGGTGGGATAAGTATGATAAGTGTAGGTCAAGCGGCTCCTGATTTTACGTTGAATGCGTATCATAAAGGAGAATTCAAACAATTTAGTTTATCTGAATTTAAAGGGAAATGGGTATTGCTGTGCTTTTACCCGGGAGATTTCACTTTTGTCTGAGCTACTGAAGTTTCAGCAGTTGCTGAAAACGCAAAAAGACTTTACGATATGGATGTAGAAATTTTATCTGTTAGTGTAGATAGTATTTTTGTACATAAGATGTGGAACGACAATGAACTGAGTAAAATGGTAGACGGAGGAGTTCCTTTTCCTATGTTGTCGGATGCCGGAGGAAAAGTAGGAACTATGTACGGTGTATATAGTGAAGAAGGTGGAGTTGAAAACCGAGGTAGATTCATAATCGATCCAGATGGAATCATTCAAGGATATGAAGTGCTTACATCTCCAGTAGGAAGGAATATCGAGGAAACTATTCGTCAAGTGAAAGCGTTCCAATTAGTGCGCGAGTCTGGTGGAACTGAAGCGACTCCTGCAGAGTGGACTCCTGGCAAACCTACTCTTAAACCGGGACCGGATTTAGTGGGAAATGTGTGGAAAGTATGGTCGCCAAAAAATAAATAGTGTTGATATAAGGGAATCTCATAAATATGGGGTTCTCTTTCTTTTTAAATCTGATAAACTTGTGTATAATGTAGTATTATAAACGGAGGAAATTTTTTATGAAAATTAAAATAAATTGTCTTATGGAAACCGAAAAACTTGGAAAAGTAATATCTCAAAAACTAAATGATAAATCCATCATATGTTTAACAGGCGATTTAGGAGCGGGAAAAACTACATTGACTCAGTCGATCATGAAAGAACTCGGGATAGAAGAGTATATTACAAGTCCGACATATACTATTGTAAATGAGTACCATCATCCTAAGAAAATTTTTCACTTCGATGTATATAGAATCAACGATGCAGATGAAATGTTTGAAATAGGTTTTGATGATTATTTGAATCAAGATGCAATAATAATTATTGAATGGGCGGATATCATTGAGGAAATCATTCCTAAAGACGCCATATGGATAAAAATTTTGTATACTGATGATATAAATGAGAGATTAATTGAAATAACCGGGATGGATTTGGAGGAGTATTATGAAAATTTTAGGGATTGATGCATCGACTCAAACTGCAGGAGTTGCAATTATAGAGAATGAAGTGTTAAAAGGTGAGATCATAGTAAATAACGATATTACCCATTCGCAGAAATTGATGGTGATTATAGATCAGATATTTAAAAATCTGGATATGACACTAGGTGAGATTGATGGAATAGCCGTTACAATAGGGCCTGGTTCTTTTACAGGAGTCAGAATAGGTATGGCGACTGCTCTGGGTTTGTCGCGTGCTGAAGATATCCCTATAGCGGGGATTTCGACTCTTGAATCGTTGGCGATGAACAACAAGGGTTTTAGTGGAATAATATGTCCTATGCAAGATGCTAGAAGAAATCAGATATACACAGCATTTTTTGAATTTGAAGGTGAAGAGTTAATCAGATTGGCGCCAGATATGGCGATATCGATAGATGAGTTTATCGACAAAGTAGATAAGTATGATAAATCTATATTGCTGGCAGGGCCTGATGCTGGTAAATTTTATGATAATATCAAGAACGCAGCTGATAAAGATATTCAATTAGTAGCTTTCAATCTGGGACTTCCAAGACCGTCTTCATTGGCGTATGTTTCCAGGAATAGAGAATTCGGTAAAACCATAAAGCCGAACTATGTTAGAAAATCACAGGCTGAAACCAGTTATGAGGAAATTCACGGAAAGAGTGTTTTTAATGACTAAGGTGATTGTTAGAGAGATGAAATTGGATGACATTGATGAAATTTATGAAATCGAAAAAAGATCATTTTCAATGCCGTGGTCGAAATCTTCTTTTTATCAAGAAATAAATGATAATTTGGCTGCTTATTATTATGTGGTTGGAGTTGATGACACTCTTGTTGGTTATATGGGGATATGGAAGATACTCGATGAGGGTCATATAACGAATGTTGCCATAGACCATGATTATAGAGGAAAAGGCTATTCGAAACAGCTGGTGAGTCATGTGCTTTGTGAAATGGAAAAATTAGAAGTTTGTAGATTTACACTTGAAGTAAGAGAATCGAATATAATCGCACAAAAACTTTATTTGAAATTTGGATTTAGTGTAGAGGGAAGAAGAAAGAAATACTATACGGATACAAAAGAGGATGCTCTACTTATGTGGTTGAATGCAAATAGTGAAGATTAGGAGAAAAAACAGATGAAAGATATAATCATTTTGGCAATAGAAACAAGTTGTGATGAAACTGCTGTTGCTATAATAAAAAACGGTAGAGAAATCTTATCTAATGTGATTTATACGCAGATAGATATACATAAAAAATTTGGCGGGGTGGTACCGGAAATCGCATCAAGGAAACACATTGAAAAAATTGATTTGATATTTGCTCAATCATTAGAAGAAAGCGGATTGAATTTCAATGATTTAGATGCCATTGCAGTAACATATGGACCTGGTCTTGTAGGAGCTTTGCTGGTTGGAATGAGCTATGCAAAAGCATTGGCTTTTGGATTGGGGATTCCATTGATTCCAGTAAATCACATCGATGGGCATATTGCAGCAAATTATCTTGCATTTCCAGATTTAAAACCACCTTACATCGCTTTAATAGTTTCTGGCGGACATACTCATATTGTTGATGTATTGGATTATGGAGAGTACAAAGTGTTAGGCAGAACAAGAGATGATGCTGTTGGAGAAGCTTTCGATAAAGTTGCTAGAACTCTGGGGTTCCCATATCCCGGTGGACCTTACATTGATAAAGCTGCAAAAGATGGAAATAAAGAAGCGATAAATTTTCCTAGAACTTATCTTGAAAAAGGATCCTTTGATTTCAGTTTTTCGGGTGTTAAATCTGCTGTTTTAAATTATTTGAATAGTATGAAGATGAAAGGTATCGAAGTAAATGCGAATGATGTTGCTGCATCTTTTCAAGAAGCTGTTGTTGATGTATTAATTGAAAAAATTATTGGAGCTTCTTTGAAAATGAATCACAAAGAAATCATTATTGCCGGTGGAGTTGCTGCAAATTCAAATTTAAGAAAGAGATTGAAAGAAGAAGCGAAAATTCATCATTTAGATGTTTTTTATCCACAATCAAGCTTATGTACTGATAATGCAGCAATGATTGGAGCGGCTGCATATTATCAATTTAAAAAAGGAATATTCGCAAATCTCGATTTAAATTCTGTGCCAAATTTGAAACTTTAGCCTGTGGATAAAAAGAGCTGAAATATTATGTAAACTAAAAAATGTTAAAAAAATGTGGATTAGCTTGTGGATAAAGTGGATAACTTATAGAATTATTGATATATCTGTCTTTTGAATGTGGAAAAACAATTCACTGAAATTGTGGATAAAATTAAAATTATGAAATTAATTTCATAAAAAAATCCCTAAGATTTTTATCTTTGGGATTTTTCTAATGATTCGTTTTCCAAAAACTCCATGATTTCAGAAACTTTTCTAATTTTTTCTGCGATATCATCCGGAATTTCTATATCAAATTCACCTTCAACAGCTATGATGATTTCTGCGGCATCTATAGAATCGGCATTTAAATCATCCACTAAATGAGTGTCATATGTTATACTGTCTAAATCTTTTACACCCATCTGTTCTGCAATAATTTTTTGTACAAGTTCAAACATTAGTTACCCCCTCATATTCAGTATAATATCATTATATACAAACTTAAAAAGATGTCTATAATAAATTTTCCCATTCTTCATAAAGTATTATAAGTTTATCTTCTAATAATGATAGTTCTTTATTAAGTTTCATTAATTTTACTTGATTTGAATAGATTTCTTCTTGACATTGCAATTTGTGAATCTGAGCGATTCGTGATTCCATCTCATGAATATTTTTTTCTAAATCTGCAGTTTTTTTCTTTTTATCTTTAATGTTTTTTTTGTTTTCACGTTCTTGTTTTGATAAATCTTTTCGCAGAGTTTTTGATATTTTATTTGGCTCATCACTATTTTGAGCATATTGTGCCATCTGATTTTTTTTGTAGAAGAAATAATCATAATTGCCCAAGTATTCAGTTAGACCATTTTCATCAAGTTCATATATTTTATTGCAAACTTTGTTGAGAAAATATCTATCATGAGATATAGCTAACATGGTACCGCTGTAATTCAAGAGCGCATTTTCTAAAGTTTCTCTAGAAATGATATCTAAATGATTTGTAGGTTCATCCAATAAAAGGAAATTGCTTTTAGAAAGCATCAATTTAAGCAGTGAGAGTCTTGATTTTTCTCCTCCACTAAGTATCCCTATTTCTTTAAAAACATCATCACCGATAAATAAGAACGAACCAAGGTATCTGCGGATATCTGTCTCGTCTGCTAGTGGTAGTAAAGTATGTATTTCTTCAATTAACGTATTGCTATCTTTAATATTTTGTAGATCTTGATCATAATAGCCTTCTGTCACATGATGTCCTAGTTGAAAATCACCATTGTCAGGTTTCAATTTGTTAACTAAAATTTTAAATAATGTTGATTTGCCAATGCCGTTTTTTCCAATGAAACCAATTTTATCACCTTTAAAGACTTCAAAAGAGATGTCATTGAATAGAAGACTTTTATCATAACCTTTACTTAATTCATTGACGCTGAGAACATTATTGCCACTGGGGATTCCTATATCAAAGGTTAAATTGATATTTTTATCGAGCCAAAAAGGTTTTTGAACTCTTTCGATTTTTTTTAGTTTAAATTCTCGACTTCTGGCTCTTTTTGCTAATTTTTCCGTTCCATGTTGTTTATATTTTCTGATAAGCTGTTCTTCTTTTTTTATAAGATTTTGATTGTTTTGGTAGTGCTTAATTTCAGTTTCATAATTAATTCTCTTTTGACGCATGAATTCACTGTAATTGCCGTTGTAAACGGTTCCTTTTGTGCTTTCCAACTCAAAAATTCTGGTAACTGTTTTATCCAAGAAGTATCTATCGTGCGAGATTATAACAACTGACCCTGGATAATTCGACATATAATTTTCTAACCATTTGACAGACTCAATATCAAGGTGATTTGTAGGCTCGTCAAGAAGCAACAGATCATATTCTGTCAATAGTAATTTCGCTAGACTTATACGTGTTTTTTGTCCGCCGCTCAAGGTTTTAATCGTGCGATTGAAATCATCTTCTGCAAAGCCGAGGCCGACTAAAACACCTCTTGTTTTACTATGATACGCATATCCGTTTTGCTGTGTGAAAGTTTCTGTCAGGTTTGAGTATTCATCGATTAATTCGCTATCAGAAGGATTATCCGTCAATAAATTTTCGATTTTTCTTATTTTATTTTCTATGCTTATCAAATGTTCAAAAGGTTCTAGACAATAATCATATAGATTGATATCGTCACTTGCTGAATCGGCTTGTTCGAGATACCCGATATTTATGTCTTTTGCAGAAAAAATTTGACCATCGTCTAAAGAGATTTTACCTGTAATTATATTGAATAGAGTTGATTTACCGGCGCCGTTGTTACCGACAATACCAATTTTTTCGCTGGTGTTTACGGTTAAAGATATTTTATCCAATATGGTATTGATACCATATGATTTAACAATGTTGTTTAAAGTAACTAGAATCATTTTTTTACCTCCATAATTATAGAAACATTTTAGCATAGGAATTATGGTAATGAAAGTAATATACAATTAGTTAATTATTTGACAAACGATTTTATAGGATGGTATACTTAACAAGTAAAATGATTGAGGTGAGTATATGATGAACAATAAAGTATCTATGGCTGTTATCAGAAGACTGCCAAAGTATCATAGATATTTAAGAGAAATGTCGGAAAACGGCATCAATAGAATTTCATCAAAGGAATTTAGTGATGTCATTGGATTTACTGCTTCTCAAATACGACAGGATTTAAATAATTTTGGAGGATTCGGGCAACAGGGTTACGGTTATAATGTCGAAGATCTATATAATGAAATAGGTCAAATTTTAGGATTGGTTAAAACTTATAATACAATTATTATTGGTGCTGGTAATTTAGGACAGGCATTGGCTAATTATAATTTTGGCTCACATGGATTTAAACTAGAGGGAATGTTTGATATTAATCCAAAAGTTACCGGACTTCGTATTAGAGATATTGAGATTAAGGATATGGATGCACTAGAGGAAGAAATAAAGAACAAAAATATTGATATCGCATTTATTTGTACAAACAGAGATGCAGCGCAATCAGTTGCAGACAGTTTGGAAAAATATGGCGTTAAAGCTATATGGAATTTTACCCCGGTTGATCTTAAAATAAACAATCAAGAAATAATAGTTGAAAACGTACATTTGATTGATAGTCTATTGACACTTTCGTACTTTTTAAAAGAGAAAGACTCTTTGTCAAATAGTGTTGGAGGAGCATAAACAGAGTTCTTAGCATCAGTGATATGATGGTTGGAAATCGTTATCCAGGGACTCTAGAATTCATATTTTCAACTTATAGAGGGTGGAATTATAGAATTCTTGGTCATCGGATAAAAACAAATGAAACAGCTTTGAAAACCAAGAGTAAATATGGGCAGTTTAGAAAGAAAAATTTCTAGGTTGCCTTTATTTTTGCAATTTTTCATATAATCAAGAGTTGTTTAGCAGCTCCAGAGGGTATAGAACCTTTTTTATTGACTTTAAAAAAAATAAATAATAAAATTATGATATATAAGTGATCGGAGGGATGATATGAAAGAAGTTGTAATTGTAAGCGCGGTGAGAACAGCTGTTGGATTTTTTGGCGGGACGCTAAAAAACGTTTCACCTAAAGAACTTGGCGGCATTGTTATCAAAGAGGCTCTTGATAGAGCTGGAGTTTCTCCTGAGTCAGTTGATGAAGTTTGTTTTGGCAGTGTTCTTCAAGCGGGTTATGGTCAAGGGATTGCAAGGCAGGCAGCTATACATGCGGGTATTCCTGTCGAGGTTCCTGCAGTTACCATAAATATGATTTGCGGTTCGGGATTGAAAACTGTTTCATTGGCCGCCAACTCCATAGCTGTTGGAGAAAATGATATCATAGTTACTGGTGGAACTGAGAATATGTCGATGGCGCCTTATTTATTGAAGAGCGCACGCTGGGGTTATCGCATGGGCGATGGTGAACTTTATGATGTTATGGTAAAAGATGGTTTATGGGATGTCTTTAATGATTATCATATGGGTGTCACAGCAGAAAATATTGCAGATCAGTGGAATTTAACGAGAGAGGAACAAGACGAATTTGCGTATAAAAGCCAAATGAAAGCTGCAAAAGCAAGAGCAGAAGGTAGATTTAAAGATGAAATAGTTCCAGTTATGATTCCACAGAGAAGAAAAGATCCTATTATTTTCGATCAAGATGAATTTATTAAAGAGGATGTAACTTTAGAAAAGATTGCTAAATTAAGACCGGCATTCAAAAAAGACGGCACAGTGACGGCGGGTAGTTCTTCTGGAATTAATGATGGAGCTGCAGCACTTGTTTTAATGAGTAAGGAAAAAGCTGAAGAATCAGGTTTAGAAATCATGGCTACAATTGTCAGTCATGCTTCAGCGGGCGTTGATCCGAGTATAATGGGTACAGGACCTATCCCGGCTACGCGAAAGGCTTTAGAACGAGCAAGATTGACAGTTGATGATTTGGATTTGATTGAAGCCAATGAAGCATTTGCAGCTCAATCGCTTGCGGTGATAAAAGATTTAGAATTGAATACAGATATTGTCAATGTAAACGGAGGAGCTATTGCCATCGGACATCCGATTGGAGCAAGCGGCGCAAGAATTTTGGTGACTTTACTTTATGAAATGAAGAAAAGAGACTCAAAATGCGGTTTGGCAACTTTATGTATTGGCGGTGGAATGGGTGAAGCGGTTATCATAAAACGGTAATTGTAAAACTTATTTATGAAAAAATTATAGCAAAAGACCCCTTGAATTACTTCAAAGGGTCTTTATCTCCTATTTAGGTGCTATGGCGTCTACTGGACAAACATTTGCACAAGCGCCGCAATCGATGCAAGCATCTTCGTCGATAACATAGATTGAGTCTCCTTGAGAAATAGCGTCTACTGGACACTCAGATTCACAAGCACCACAGCTGATACAAGAATCATTAATGATATATGACATTTTTTTTCCCCCTTATATTTCATTTAACATCTAGATTATATATAATAAAAGTGATATTGACAATAATAAATTTTGATAAATCATAAAATTAAGGTATTATATGTGATAATTATCAATATGTGAGCAAGAGGTGATGAAGATAAAGGTTTATGCATTGGTGGGGTCAAGTGGAACTGGTAAAAGTTATAAAGCGCTTTATATTGCTAGATTAAAAAATATCAATTATATCATCGATGATGGAATTTTAATTTCGCAGAATAAAAAAGTAGGGGGATTTTCAGCAAAAAAAGAAATGACTAAACTTGCTGCCGTGAAAAGAGCTATATTTCATTACGAAGAACATAGAGAAGAAATGAAGATGCTCTTAAAACAAGAAAATCCAAAGAGTCTTTTAATTATCGGCACTTCGAATAGAATGGTCAATCAAATAGCGGGAAATTTAAAGATATTACCCATTGAACATATTTATCAGATTGAAGATGTATCTACTGATGAAGAAATTATTAAGGCTAAGAATAGCAGAAAAACTGAAGGTAAACATGTCATACCGCTTCCTTCTGTAGAAGTTAAGAAAGATTTTTCAGGATATTTTTTAGATAAATTCAAAATATTGATAAGAAAAAAAGGCGCTAAGCATGAAATTGCAGAAAAGACGATTGTCAGACCGACATTTAGTTATATAGGAAGATATTCTATTTCGACTAAAGCGATTTATCAGATGATGGCTTTCAGTTTAGATGACAATCCTTTGGTTTCTAGATTTTTGAAAGGAAAAATCATAGAAGAAGAGGATGGAATCATATTAATTTGCGATATCGGTGTTATTGGTGGTGAAAATCTGATAAAATTGGGTGGAGAAGTACAAAAGACACTATTGAGAATTGTTGAAGATATGACAGGGTTAAATGTAAAATATGTTCAAGTAAATGTTAGAAACATTAAAACATTATAAGCATATAAATCTTTACAAAGAAATTATATGTGTTATAATTTATACGGAAATGAACAAAATTTTAACAATCTCAAAAAAATTTAAAGGAGATGTGCAGAAATGGAGTACATTAATAATGTTTTTGAAAAGGTAAAAGCTAGAAATTCACACGAACCTGAGTTTTTACAAACTGTTGAGGAAGTGTTTGAATCATTGGAACCTGTTATGGAAATGCATCCTGAATGGGTTGAAGCTAATATTCTTGAAAGAATAACTGAACCGGAAAGACAAATTATGTTTAGAGTTCCTTGGGTTGACGATGAAGGCAAACTACAAGTAAACAGAGGATTTAGAGTCCAATTCAACGGAGCGATCGGACCATACAAAGGTGGATTAAGATTCCATCCTTCAGTTTACATCGGTATTGTTAAATTTTTAGGTTTTGAGCAAATATTCAAAAATTCTTTAACCGGCTTACCTATCGGTGGCGGTAAAGGTGGTTCTGATTTTGATCCAAGAGGCAAATCAGATGCTGAAGTTATGAGATTTTGCCAAAGCTTCATGACTGAATTATACAGACATATAGGACCGGATGTCGACGTTCCAGCAGGAGATATCGGTGTTGGCGGAAGAGAGATCGGTTACCTGTACGGACAATATAGAAGAATTAAAGGTGTATTTGAAAATGGCGTATTAACTGGAAAAGGATTATCATATGGTGGTTCATTAATCAGACCGGAAGCTACTGGATTCGGTATCACTTACTTTACTAGAGAAATCTTAAAAGCGAATAATGAAACATTTGAAGGAAAGACTGTTGCTGTTTCAGGATTCGGTAATGTTACATGGGGAACTGTTTCTAAAGTGACTGAATTAGGTGGTAAGGTTGTTACATTATCTGGCCCTGACGGTTATATCTACGATGCAGATGGTATCACTGGTGAAAAAATCGATTATATTAAAGAATTGAGATCAAGCGGTAAAGATATGGTTAAACCTTATGCTGATAAATTCGGCGTTGAATATTTCGCTGGAGAGAAACCATGGGGAGTAAAAGCAGATATTGTAATTCCTTGTGCGACTCAAAACGAAGTTCATATGGAAGATGCCAAGAAAATCGTTGCCAATGGTGTTAAATTTTATACTGAAGGTTCTAACATGCCTACAACAAATGATGCTGTAGCATATTTAATGGAAAATGGAGTTATCGTAGGACCTGCCAAGGCAGCTAATGCTGGTGGAGTTGCTACTTCAGCTCTTGAAATGGCACAAAACTCAATGAGATATTCTTGGACTGAAGAAGAAGTAGATGCAAAATTACAAGAAATCATGATAAATATTCATGCAAATGCTAAAAATGCATCTGAGAAATATGGTTTAGGTTACAATTTAGTAGCTGGAGCTAACATTGCCGGTTTCTTAAAAGTAGCTGAAGCGATGTACCAACAAGGTAATTACTAAAAAACATTAAAGGATGGCTTTTGCCATCCTTTTTTTTTTTTAATGAACTTTTTTTATAAAAACATAAGCTAAAACAAAGGTGATTACAGCTATGAAGAACATTGTTCCAAATCCTAAAATATCTATTATAAAGCCCATTAGCAATGGTCCTATAATTGCAGCCAAACTCGATGCAAAGTAATATAGACCTGTATATGTTCCGACCTTTTCTTCAGGTGCCTGGTCAATTATAAGTGGGTATGAATTTATATTGATCAGTGCCCAATTTATACCACCCATAGCAAAGAAAATCATCATGAAATGATTGTAATCCAATCCTAGAAAAGTAAAATTCGTTCGTATGAAAGCGAGTATTAAAAAGCTTAGTATGAGACCTATGATTCCAAATTCGATGGTTTTTTTCTTTCCGAATTTTGTTCCTATAAATCCACTTGGGATTGCAAAGATTAAAAAGAATAGTGCAAAGAACAATATAGTGAATGAACCTTGTTTGACAGGTGCGTTTAGATATATGACGGTGTAGTTGCTAAATGTCGCCAAAACTCCTTGATAGCCTAGAAACCAAGCAAAAATTGCACCTAATATGTAAAATGTATTTAAATGTTTAGAGTTTTTTATTTCTTTTAATGAGTTTCTAATATTTATTTTTTCTTCTTTGGCTTGAGTGCCGGCAATAGGTTCTTTGATAAAAATAAATAATAGAATCAATGACAGTACAATTAGTACACTTGAAATACTGAATGGTAAACTGCGGCTTTTCTCATAAAGAATTGCTCCGATGCTAAAAACCAATACAGAAGCAAGGCCTCCCATGAAGTTGATTATTCCATTTGCTTTTGAACGTTGTTTTTGTGGTGTGATGTCAGGCATAAGCGCTATGGTCGGTGCCCTATAGACAGCCATAGTAAGATTAAATAAAAATAGCACAACCACTAGATAAAGAAAAGAATTGAAATTTGGCAGCAATGTAAAAAATATTGCAGATAAAGGAATACCTATCATCAAATATGGCATTCTTCTACCAAAACGAGTATGAGTTCTATCGCTTAAAGCAGCAAAATATGGAATTAACGATACAGCAAGAATATTGTCAAAAGTCATAATGGCATTGATTTGAAATTGAGAATCAATGTATGTTCTTAAGAATAACGGAACATAAAAATCATATAATTGCCATAATAGACTGATTGAAAAAAAACCCAGTCCTAATAAAAATATTTTTTTATAATTGAATGTAGACATTTTTTACTCCTTTTATTTATTTTTTTTCACCGTCGATCTCAATCCTGTCTCTTTTCCATTTTTTAGATTTTTGATATTTGGGATATGTTTAATCAAACTTATCACTGCAATGACAAGACTTAATAATACTGTTAAACTAGGAGCTTTGAAATAAACAAGAATTATGGGTAGTGTGAAAAACATGCAAAGCGTACCTATGAATATGTAATCGGTGACAATAGTTAAGGAAATGATTAAAATGTTCATGAATAAACCAAGTCTGAAATCCAATGCATATGAAAAACCTACAAAAGAAGCTGCACCTTTTCCACCTTTAAATTTAAAAGGCAGCGGGTAAATATGTCCTATGACAACTCCAAAACCTAATATGAAAATCTGGGTAAATGAAGCATTCAAAGTGAATTTCGCCACTGTCATCGGAATGAAAGCTTTTAATATATCGATAAGGGCGACAAGAAAACCGTACTTCCATCCCATTATCACTGTGATGTTTGAAGCACCTGCATTACCACTTCCTTTATTTCGTATATCGAATTTTCCGAAAATATAACTTATTAACAATGCGCCTTCAATCCAACCAAAGGCATAACCTATTATCAAATATGCAATACCCATTACCACTCACCTCTATTAAGAACAGTTTATCACAAAACAGACTTTGAATTATAGAATATTTACAAAGGCGGATATTATGTATATAATTATATCAATTAAAAAGATTGGAGAATGACGCATGGAAGAAACTGTTAAATTGTCCATCGATGATATATTGAATTTGAAAGAAATGGAAAAATCAATTATTCTTTCGGGTGAAGAATACCTTGACAGAAAAGTAAATAAAGTTAATATTATGGTTGATCCAGATATTAAATTATGGGTTAATAATGAAGATTTTTTGTTGAGCACATCATTTTTTTATAAATCTATGGATATTGAAGAGCAAATCGAGTTCATTAAAATGTTGATTGACAACAACATATCTTGTTTGGGAATAAAATTTTCGCCGCATTATGAGAAGTTGCCTGAACGGGTGATTGAATTTGCAAGGAAGAATAAATTTGTTGTTATTTCAATTGATTATAATCAATCCTTTACTAATATTATTTCTTCTGTATATGAAAATCTATTTGAAAGACAGATGGGACTTATCAACAAGATTTCTAAAATTCATGATAATGCCATGGAGCTGTTACTAGAAGGTGGAAATATCTTTGATATTATTAACACTTTAGAAAACGAGATGAAAAGTCATGTTTTTGTTATAGACAATTATTATGATAAATATTATTACAGCGAGAATAATGAAAATAAAGTTTTTTTAAATGGCATAGATGTATTCAATCGTAATAATCTAACTAATGAGATTAATAAAGGTATTTTAAAAGATGTTTTTGTTGATGATAAAATTTATACCAGATATGTATTTCCTTTAAGAGTAAAAAATGAAGTTTACGGTTATGTTATTTCATTCATTGAAAATACGAACTATATCAATATGAATGTGCAATTGATTGAATCGGTATCTACTGTCATGTCGTTATATTTTTACAATCAGTTATCTCATGAAGAAGTTGAAATCAGTTATCATAGTGAATTTTTAGAAAAAATATTTTCGATGGATCAAAATGAAGTGGAGAAAGCGCTTGATCGTTCGATTTTTTTCAATATGATAAAAGAAGGGACATATCAAGTTGTTCAATTCATTATCGAGGATGAATCAAATGAAAACCAACAAATATTTAAACACCTTCATAAAATAAAGTCTTATTTAAATAATTTTGATCAACCGAATGTATTGGCTGTCGTAAATAATCGAATCAATCTATTGTATAAATATGATGAGAGAATTTATAACAATATGATATCTCGTTTTTCTAATAAAAAATATTTTGGAAAATCTTATAGAGTGATATTCGGAAGAAAAGTAAATCATCTTTCTAAAGTCAATAGAAGCTATGGAGATTGTAAAAAGATTTCCAACAATCTTGGACTTTTGTTAAATCAAAACATTATAAATTATGAAAATCTAGGAATTTATCGCATTTTAATCGATGAGCATTTAAGTGAAGAGATTAATGATTTTTATAGTGTCAATCTGAAGAAATTAGTTGATTATGATGAAAAGAGAGGCACTGATTTAGTTGGAACTCTAGAAGCATACTTCACCAGCAATGGTAATTTGAGAAAAATGTCAGAAGCCTTATTCACACATTATAATACGATACTTTATCGTATGGAGAGAATTGAAACGATAACTGAAAAAGAATTGGATAATGAAGAGGATCGATATAATCTTCATACATCACTAAAAATTTATAAGTTATTGCAAAACAAATAATGTATTAGTAAACTTTTTCGTTTTTTAATAAAATATGGTAGTATAATATTATGAATAAAATATTATTTAAGGAGGATACATATGAGTAATGATCAAAGTTTCATAGCTAAGTATTTTGAGTTTGATAAGCTTGGAACAAAATTATCAACGGAGATCGATGCCGGTGTAACAACTTTTATGACAATGGCTTACATTCTGATTGTCAATCCTATTATTCTTTCGCAAGCAGGTATGGATTTCCAAGCTGTGTTTACAGCGACTGCATTGTCGTCTTTACTTGCAACTTTAGTAATGGGGTTATACGCTAAATTGCCATTTGCATTGGCACCTGGAATGGGATTGAATGCATTCTTTGCATTCACGGTTGTTCTTGGTATGGGCAAGTCTTGGGAATCCATACCTGCTTGCGAAAGAATAATAGGATTGACAATCAGAATGTAAGCCATTGTCATAAAAGTTGTTACACCGGCATCGATCTCCGTTGATAATTTTGTTCCAAGCTTATCAAACTCAAAAT
>JAYENG010000266.1:0-6653 GCA_034721975.1 Bacillota bacterium | reverse complement strand
GATTGAATCTTCATTATTCTTTCTAGCAATACCTTTAACTGAATCTAAAAAATAACGCATAAAACCCCCAAAAATGTTATGTCTTTTTAAGTCGGCACGCAAAAAATCCATCCATGTTGTGACGATTAGGAAGAATCCTTAAATAGTTTCCATCAATGAATTCAATTGGAATATTTTCCAATGTGTCAACAATAAATTCTGGATGTGTATCCAAAAAAAACTTGATTACTTCATCATTTTCTTTTTTATCAATAGTGCAAGTACTATAAACCAGCACTCCGCCTATTTTAACATATTTAGCAGCATTATTTAACATTACCAACTGGATTTTACTTAAATTGTCTATGTCCTCCATTTGCCTATGCCATTTGATATCAGGTTTCCTTCTTATAATTCCAAGCCCGGAACAAGGTGCATCAAGCAACACTTTATCATAAGCATTTAATGATTCCTCATCTAAGATGCTTGCATCTTTCAATTCCAGTTTTACTGATTTCAATTCCAATCGTTCAGTATTCTCTTTTATCTTATAAAGTTTTTCATAAGAAACATCTCTTGAAACCACTGTTCCTTCATCTTCTATAAGTTGTGCAATATGCGTTGATTTACCACCAGGAGCAGCGCACATATCAAGTATCTTCTCTCCTTTTTCAGGCGAAAGCGCATACACTGCTAGAATACTGCTAAGATCTTGAACAATGAAATTGCCTTTTTTAAACAATTTCGTGTTGAATAGATCTACTTGGTTTAAAGATTCTATAATAATGGCTTCCGATAAATTTGTCGACGGTTTTGCATCAATACCTAAGTAAATCAATTTTTTCAACAAATCATCTCTTGTTATTTTTAAAGTATTTGTTCTTATAGACAAATAAGGCACAGCATTGTTACTCTTTAGCAACGCCTCTGTCTCTTCGATGCCTAAATCATTTATCCAGCGCTCCACCATCCATTTTGGATGAGAATATATCACTGATAGCCTTGTTATGTCATCTTGATCTTTTTTGTCAAAATCATCGATGATTTTTTCATGATTGTCAGCAAAATTTCTAAGCAGTCCATTAGTATATTTAACAAGCTGATAATTCGATTTTTTCATCAACTTTATCGCCTCGTCAACAGTTGCATACGTAGGAATGCTATCCATATAAATCATCTCATATATAGACAACCTAAGTATGTTCTTATCGTTATCCCTAAGTTTTTTTAGCTTTATCTTTGATTGAGAAGCTATCAATTCATCTATATATAACAGGTTTTCAATAACGCCATTGACAACCCTATGTAAATATCCTTGATTCTCTCTGTCTATTTTAATGCTCTCTTTAGTTAAAACTTCATTCATATATTCTTTTTTATAGGTAATAGCCGTCAAAACATTGACGGCTAATTTTCTCACATTTATTTGATTCATTTTTAGCTCCTACTATTTCTTAATAAAATCAATCTTAAAAGATGCCCTGCCGATACTGCGGCAGCTGCTACATACGTCATTGCTGCGGCATTTAAAACTTTCTTTGATTGAGCGAGTTCACCTTCATCAACTAAATTCAAATCTGTCAAATTCGCAATCGCCCTTGAACTCGCATTGAATTCGACCGGTAGTGTTACAATTTGAAATAACAATGCCAAAGAATAGAACAATATCCCTAAATCTATCAACAGCAACATATCGAATATAAATCCAGCAAAAACAAGCATCATCATATATTTAGAACCAAACGAAGCAACTGGTGCTAAAAACGATCTGAAGTTAAGAGGAACATAACCCTCAGCATGTTGAATGGCGTGACCCACTTCATGTGCTCCGACACTTACAGAAGCTATTGAACCATTTGAATACACTGCATCCGAAAGCCTCACTACACGACTTCTAGGGTCGTAATGGTCGGATAATTTACCACCGACTTTTTCAATTTTCACATCATGTAAACCATGGGCATCCAAGATTCTTCTCGCAGTCTCATATCCTGTTATTCCTCTTGTGTTTGAAACTCTTAAATATTTATTGAATGTTTTAGAAACCATCGCCTGTGCATACATAGCATAAGCTATCAACGGCAATAAGATAATAAAACCTATTCCTGATCCATAAAAAAACATCTTGTCACTCTCCTAATTTTGTTCCGTTTTCAATTTTATATCCTGATGCAAATTTGTCTATACTCATTCTTTTCCCTCCAGGAAGTTGAATTTCCTGAATATTTATCACTTTATCACCGGTTTGAACCAATAAACCGTTTTTATCGAAATTTACAACAATGCCAGCTTCTTCATCCGATTTAAAATCTTCAATCGAAGACTCGAATATTTTCATTCTCTTTCCATCTAGAGATGTATATGCAACCGGCCAGGGATTGTAGCCTCTAATTAAATTGCATATGTCGACGGAAGTATCTTTCCAATCGATTTCCGCCATTTTCTTTTTTATTATCGGAGCATGTGTCGCCTTGTCATGATCTTGTGGAATAGGTTTAATCTTATCGATATTTTCCAATGTATCTTTTAAAACTTCCACTCCAAGCATCATCAAAATGTCATGCAGCTCTCCCGCATTCATTTTTCCATCGATTTTCACAATCTTTTTTAAAAGCATATCTCCTGAATCAAGACCGACGTCCATCCTCATGGTTGTAACACCGGTTTCTTTCAATCCTCTTACAATTGCAGTATTGATAGGTGATGCGCCTCTTAATTCCGGCAACAAACTAGCATGTACGTTGATACATCCATAGACTGGCATTTCCAAAATTTCACTACTAAGTATTTGTCCATACGCAACCACTATTATGAGTTCCGGGTTCAGATCCCTCAGAATTTGAATGTTTTCATTCGTTTTAATTCTTTCAGGTTGAAAAACCGGTATGTCATAATCGCCGGCAAATTCTTTAATGGGAGGAGGCGCTAATTTCTTTCCTCTTCCCTTTGGTCGATCGGGTTGCGTGAAAATCCCCACAACTTCATGGTTCTCAATCAAGTATTTAAGTGTAGGAAGCGAAAAATCCGGAGTTCCCATAAATACTATTTTCATTCTTCCTCATCCTTTATTTCCATTTTATCTATGAATAGAACTCCATTTAAATGATCGATTTCATGACACAGAGCTCTAGCCAGCAACCCTTGTCCAATAATTTCAAAATATTGTCCTTTTAAATCTTGAGCCTTCACTTTTGCAATAAGCGGTCTTTTTACGTAACCTGTAACATTCGGAACGCTCAAGCATCCTTCTATTTCAAATTGTTCTCCCTCTTCATAAATGATTTCAGGGTTGATTAAAACTTTCGGTCCGTTACCGTCATATACATCTACGATAGTCATCCTTTTAAGAATGCCGATCTGGGGAGCAGCGAGTCCGACTCCATCCTCTTTATACATGGTTTCTAACATATCATCGGCAAGCTCTTTCAATTTATCGTCGAATTTTTTCACTTCTTTGGAAACTTTTCTCAGTACCGGATCATCATCTATCCTAACATTTCTCAGTGCCATCATTTACCTCCTATATTAAAGAAACCGGGTCTACATCAACAGATATAAAGACAGATTGTTTCTTTATTTTTTTTGATATATTACTTATTATACCTTTAATATAACTTTGGTCAACTTCAAGTAATTTTATCACTATTTGGTATCTATATAAATTTTTTGCCTTCTCGAGTATAGCTGGACCAGGTCCAATAATATTCACATTTGAACTATCAAGCGATCTTTTCAATTCTTTTGCAATTCCATAAGAGTATTTATTTGCTTCGGTATCACTTGTTGAAGATATTATTATATTTATGAGTTTATAAAATGGTGGATACTTCATTTCTTTTCTAATGCTTAATTCATAATCAATATACATTTTATAATCATGTTGCAGTGCGGAGAGTATAGCATAGTGATCCGGAGAATAGGTTTGAATTACTACCTCGCCCTTTGATTCACCTCTTCCGCTACGCCCCATCGCCTGCGTCAACAACTGATATGTCACTTCACTGGAATTATAGTTGGGAACATTCAAATTTATATCCGCCGCTAAAATACCTACTAATGTAACATTCTCGAAATCATGGCCTTTCGCCACAATTTGCGTCCCTAAAATAACATTATATACATTGTTTCTAATGTCTTCATATGCTTCGTTCAATGCATTTTTTCTGCTCATCGAAAGGCTATCCATACGAATAACCTTGCAATTATTGAATTTTTTGATAATCATCTCTTCGATTTTCTCAGTCCCTATACCGAAATATTTAAAATACTTGCTTGAACAAGTCGGACATAACTTTGGAATCGAAGTCTTATAACCACAAACCTTGCACTCGCCATAATGTCCTTTTTTATGATAGATAAGCGGTATGTCGCAATGTGGACATTTCATGACATGACCACACTCACGGCATGAAATAAATGAAGAATATCCTTTTTTATTGATAAACAATATCACCTGTTCATTTTTATCTATTCTTTCTTGAATCTTAAGTTCCAGCAAGCGACTAAAAATTGATTTGTTTCCGCTTTTAAGCTCTTCTCGCATATCTACTAGATAACCTTTAGGCATATCTTGATTATTTGCACGTTTAGAAAGATAAATATACTGCATCGATTCGGTAAAACTATTATAATAGGTCTCTACAGAAGGTGTAGCGCTTCCAAAAACAATAGGTGCTTTATGATATTCACCTCGCAAAACCGCTACATGTTTCGCATTATAATTCGGCTGTGTATCCGATTTATAACTACCTGAATGTTCTTCGTCTATAACAATCAGCCCTATCTTTTCAGCGGGCGTGAAAACTGCACTTCTTGCTCCGATTATTATCTTTAAATCACCGTATTTAATTCTCAACCATTCATCCATTTTTTCACTACTCGACATTTTGCTATGGTAAAACGCAACTAATTGCCCAAACCGTTCGATAAATCTTTGGGCCATTAGCGGTACTAGCGAAATTTCCGGCACAAGAATCAACACAGATTCACCTTTTTTTAATACTTCTTCTGCCAAATGCATATATATCTCAGTCTTTCCACTTCCGGTTACACCATGCAGTAAAAATAACTGATGCTCATTATTGTCTATGCTCTTTTTGATTGAATCAAAAGCGTTCTGTTGTTCTTCAGTAAGATCATGTCTCATCCCATTTTTTTTATGTTCTAGCCTATGAATGTTTTCTCTATATGCTTTTCTATATTCAATCTCAAATATACCTTTATCAACTAAACTATTTATAGTCGCTGAAGGGACATCGATATTTTTTGAATCGATGATTTTCTCTGATGATTTTAAAAATTGATTCAAGATTCTTTTTTGATTGATTGCATTTGATCTGATTTTACTTATCAAACTTTCAAGCTCTATTTCATCAATCATCAATTTTATAAATTTGGTCGATTTTTCATTGTTTTTCTTTTTATACCTTACCTTTTGTATTACCTTGCCTTCGTCTATAAGAGTACCTATAGACACTTTATTATCATCAATCGATTGTTTTATTTCTTCGCTTTCGTAAATATATTCAGTTTCTATGGACAACTGCGCTCCAGTTGGAATAGCCGAACGTAAAAACCACGAATAATTAGATAAATAATATTCTTTTAATTCTTTCACTAATTCAACAATTTCATAATTCAAATCGTAATCTTCATCAAACAACGAATGCACGCTTTTATATTTAGGGTTATATTCATCATTCACTCGAAAGACGACGGCTTCTTGAACCTTGTTGCCTTTACCAAAAGGAACCAACACCCTTGACCCTACATGAATCATCGGCACAATCGAATCTCTCACATTATATGAATATAGTCTATCAGTTTGATTAACCGTCTTTAACAACACAACATCAACTTGCATGATTCACCTCAAAATAAATAGAGTAGCTTCCTACTCTATTTTAACATATCCACGATTCTTTTTATGATTTCTTTAGCTATTTCTTCCTTGCTTCTTATATCGATCTTTTCTATCTGATTCTCCTTCATTACAAGATAAACTTCATTTTTATCTGATTTGAATCCTATAACCGGATTGGAAACATCATTCGCCACGATCAAGTCCGCATTCTTTCTAATCAATTTATCTTTAGCATTTTCTAAAACTTCATTTGTCTCTGCAGCAAAGCCTACAAGCAATTTATCACCTTTGATTTTACCGAGTTCAAAAAGAATATCTTTTGTTCGTTCGAATTCAATATTCAGACCGGCTTCCGTTTTTTTAATTTTTTCATTTGCAAATTGTTTTGGTTTATAATCCAACACCGCCGCTGATTTGACAATGACATCAGCCCACTCAAAATAGTCCATCACTTTTTCATACATTTCCTGCGATGTTTCTACGTGTTCAACATTTACGCCAAATGGAGGCGACAATTCAACAGGACCGCTTATAAGCATTACATTCGCTCCATACCTTCTAGCCATCTTCGCAATGGCATATCCCATTTTCCCTGAAGAATTATTTGAAATGTAACGAACCGGATCAATTCTTTCTAAAGTAGGCCCAGCCGTAATTAAAATATTCTTGTCTTGAAGAAGCACTTCTTTCTCGACAATTTCAAGAATCGTTTCCACGATCATCTCAGGGTCTGCCAATTTGCCGAAGCCCTCATCTCCACATGCCAAACGTCCGGCGGAAGGATCGATAAAGCTCATTCCCATCCCTCTTA
>JAYENG010000265.1:0-6663 GCA_034721975.1 Bacillota bacterium | reverse complement strand
TGCAAAACTGACATTCATTCTCTGAATATTTGTTTTTAAATGATAGTTGAACTCAGAAAAATCTCTGATATTTACAGAGAACTTATTAAGAGAATTATCAAAGCTTTCCATTGAAGTTCCAAAAGATTTAGAAACCTGCATCAATCCTTCTGTGGATACATTCAATTGTTCTTTTATAACGTCCGTTACTTGAATAAAATTTTTCTCCATAGCTTCTGCCAATATGTTCATTGAAGATTCAAAAACACTTGCATCGCCTTTGACATTGAGAGTGTTGTCCAAGTATTCCTCCACGGCTATTAAAACACTGTCTCTTTTGTTTTCAAGGTTGAACATGATATTCAGGATTGTTAAAACTACTGATGAACCAATACCGAAAAGAGAAGTGATGAATGCAACCGACATGCCTTCTACAGAACTTATCAGTCCGCCTGTAATGGAATTGACATCGCTAACCATTTCAGCTCCGGTTGTGCTGAGCAATTGAACCAATTCTCCTATTGATAGCGTCAAACCATAGAAAGTTCCTAAAAGGCCTAATACAATCATAAGCGAAATTGCCTTAGAAACAAATTTCTCTCCGAATTCCAACCATTTAAGCTCAGTATGATAATACTTGTCAACCAAAGCAAAAGTGTTGATATCTTCTTTTTTACTCTCTAATACTTGTTTATATTCTGCTACTATTTTATTCAGCACATCATTATAGAAAGCATGATTTTCTCTATGTTCCGGATCGTGAATGTCTCCTATAAGAATTCTATATTTATTTCTAATTATAAAAGAAATACCAATACTTGAAAATAGTATTAAAACGATCAGAATAATTATACTGTTTGCTACCATGTTTAATTGATTAAATAATAATATCATTTATTTCCACCTCTTATTTATTTAATATTTTTTCTGTCAACGGAGCTCTTAATCGATGAGGCGTATTAAATCCAGAACCCAAAAGAGGTCTTAAATAAAATTTGAACCCATCTGTAATGCCGTTCCCTTTCTTGTTAATGAATTTATCATTCATCAACTTTGTTTTTCCAGCAATCTTTTGAAGTGATTCAAGTCTATAATCAACAGAATAATATCCTATTCTTTCAATCACAATTGAACCATCTATGTTGTTCCAAAGAGCAAATTGAGCAGCTTTTTCACCGACTTCTCTAGCTTCCTGTTGATCTACATCGGAAACCACTCCTAAAAAAGATCTTTGAAGATACCCGAAGGTATCAGATCTGACTCTGGTAATCCCTAATTTTTTCTTGACCTTCTCAGACAATAAATCCCCTAAAGCCCCTGTTCCAGAGAGCTGAACATTACCGTGGGAATCCTGTTCAAGTTCGCCTTTCAGCTTGGATAAAATCGGAGTTCCCAGTTCATCACTTATTCCTTCTGAAACAGCAACAACACATCTGCCGTATTTTTCATACACAGCTTTTACATCAAATAAAAATTTATCGATGTTGAAAGCACGTTCAGGAACATAAATCAAATGTGGACCGTCATCAGGGTATTTCTGTCCTAATGCAGATGCAGCTGTTAAAAAGCCTGCATGGCGTCCCATAACTACACCGATGTAAACTCCCCCCATTGCACGATTATCAAGATTGACCCCAGAGAATGCTTGTGCAACGAATCTAGCTGCACTGCCGTATCCTGGCGTATGATCGTTAATCACCAAATCATTATCAATCGTCTTTGGAATATGAATAGCTCTAAGCTCATAATTGGCTCTATCGGCATTTTCACTGACAATACGCACAGTGTCCGATGAATCATTCCCTCCAATATAGAAAAAATAACGAACCTCATGTGCCTGCATAACCTTGAACATCTCTTTACAATAAGCTTCATCCGGTTTGATGCGGGTAGACAACAATGCTGAAGAAGGAGTCTTGGCCACCTTTTCAAGATTGTTTGTAGTCTCTTTTGTCAAATCGACGAAATTCTCATTTACAATCCCCTCGACACCTTTCAAGGCACCATAGACTTTTGTAATCTGATTAAATTTTCTCGCCTCTAAAGCTGCACCCACTAAAGACTGATTAATTACAGCAGTTGGTCCTCCAGCTTGTGCAATCAATACTTTCCCTACTAACTTCATTGATATCTCCTCCAATTACTTTAAAATAGCTAGCTTTTCTTTAACATAATTTCTAATACCATATTTTTCTTCATGCTCTTTCAATATTTCCAGCATCATGTTATGATTATCCTTCATTTTGTCAATTTTTTCAATATCTATTCCTTGAGAAAATGGACAAGTTGAAAGACACACTCCACAATCAGTTCCTAAACTCCTCCAGATACGATAACATTTTTCTTGATCGATTTTCCATCTTTTCACCCCATCGATCTCGCCCATTATACCAGAAGGAATTGCTTTACCCGGACAAGTTTTTGAACATTTATTGCAAATCTCGCAAAATTTCTCGATACCGAAGCTGTCTTTCTCATCTGAGATCAACTCTAAATCTGTAGTTACAACACCCAGTCTAATTCTAGGACCGTATTTTTTAGTAATAATTATGCCTAAGCGCCCCATTTCTCCAATCCCAGCATCTTGAGCTACTAGGGGAGCGACAACCAAATAATTTCCATCCATGTGGTTTCTGGCATCATAACCTATTTCCCGTAGAAAATAACTTAAAACCATCCCTGTAATTCCTGCTTTTAAATAACCATTTGTTGTCTCGATTGTCTGTTCCACTTGCGGAGCCCTATTGATATACTCCTTGTCCATTTCGATTGCAAAAGCTATTGCAAAGCGATGTTTTTTTGTTATCTTATGTCCATATGATTCCTCGGTCCTTCCCCTGTGTGAATAATAATGATAGTCCTTTATTTCAGTAATTCCAACCAAATCAGCTCCAAAATGTTTAGCTATCTCTTTAATTTTCCTAGTTGCAGTTTCTGGATCTATTTCCTGCGGCTCTCTAATGACTTCACCTTCGGCAAAAGGTCTTATGTCTGCAATGAATCTAAACAAACTGTCGGCGATCCTTGAATTTATCGGGTCATATGTTGCGGTTCCCTCTTCCGATAGATTCGGCAAACTTCTAAGCTCCTCGTCAAAACTGAACTTTTCAGGTTTTCTCTGATAATAATCGTTAAACGCACGCGAATTCTTCGACCATGCCATCCTTGCAAACATCGTATCTCTTTCATCAATTTTTTTCATAATAATTTCCCGCATTCTTTCTTTATATATTCAGCAACGCTATTATCGTAGTTATACCCTATTTGCACCTTGGATAATTGTTTTAATTGCAAAATACTATTTTCTAACGCTACAGGCACATCTGCAGCTTCAAACATTCCCAAATCGTTATTATTATCTCCAAAGACATAAAGAACATCTGTTTCTTTCAGAAACATTTCTTTAAAAGTCTTTACAGCATGAGCTTTCGTACCTGAAGGGTCGGCAACATTAAGCCAGTACCACTCCTCCGAGCAAGTCCCCCCCATCATGTGAACTTCCAATTCATCTCCAAAAGTTTCAATGAGTTTATCGTGAATCTCCTTCACGATTTTTTCTTTGTCAATAACATTAAAACAGATGATGTCCTTATCCAGGACTCTTTTCATGTTTTCAGTATCAACCAATCTTCCGTTGTCATGACTTCTCCTATAATCAATATAGTTCAAAACACCCGGTTTCATATTTTTTGTATTGAAATTTAAATAATCACTATCATTCTCATGAGTTGTTATTATCATCGACACATCATGACTTTCAATGATATTATAAATTTTTTCGTTATGATTTCTATTCATATGATTAACCAATAGCTTTTCTCCAGAATAATAGTCTGAAATATACGAACCGTTAAATTCAATAATAGGCAGATTTATCGGCAAATCCTTAACAACTTCTCTAATGGAATCAATGCTTCTTGCACTTGCTACTGTAAATTTTACTCCTTTGTCAATAAGAGCAGTTAAAATTCTTCTGCTTTCATCGCTTAGTTGTCCATCATCATTTAATAACGTACCATCCAAATCTGTTATAAATACTTTTTCCATATCTAAATCTCCTGTTTTTATTTATTATTATAACAAATATTCTGTTTGAGTTACAATTGACATAACAATTTAATTAATGATACACTCCCTATGTGAGTAAAATTTAGGGAGGTTTTTATGTGGTCAATTGCTGTAACTGTAACATTGGGGATTATAGTTGGTGTTTTAATAAAATGGACCGATGATCTTAAAAAAATAAATTCAAAATTTCAGATTTTAGGTTTGACCATCCTTCTGTTTTTTATGGGAGTATCGATAGGATCAAATCCAGAAATCATTAACGATTTAAGTCTTATCGGGCTAAAAGCGATAACTTTCAGTCTATTGACAATAATGTTCAGTGCACTGACAATATTTGCTGTGACGTACATGCTAAGGAGGAAATTATCTTGACGATACTTGTGCTGGCTTCCGTTTCACTTGGAATAATTTTCGGCATGTTTTTTTCCGGAAGTTATATTGTTTATAATCTGGATTTTCTCAGTCAAACAACCTTGGCGATATTGCTCCTGTCTGTCGGACTCGATATCGGCTCAAATAAATCCACATTATCGAACATAAAAGATAAAATTTATAGTATACTAATAGTCACTCTCTCAGTTGTCTTCGGCAGCTTATTTGGTGGAATGGCGACTGCGTTGATTTTCAATATGCAACTTAACGAAGGACTCGCAATATCTGCCGGCTTCGGTTGGTATAGTCTGTCAGGTGTTATTCTCACAAATATAGGAAATGCCGAGCTCGGTTCGATAGCATTTCTTTCAAACATATTCAGAGAATTGATAACTTTTTTAATTGTACCTATAGTCGCTGTAAAACTTAACTACCTATCTGCGATTGGACCCGCGGGAGCAACTGCAATGGATACTACTTTACCAGTTATATCAAACAATACCGATAGTAATACAACTATCGTGGCGTTTGTTAGTGGTGTGTTGTTAACTGCACTAGTACCGATTCTAGTGCCATTATTATATACAATTATTTAAGAAAGGTGATGAAAAATGAAGCCATATGAAACATGGAAAAACATTACCGAAAGCGAGATGAGCCCTGAACAATATTCTCAATTTTGGAAAGAGTACCTAAAAGAAGAAGAAGGAATCTATAAAAAAGTATTGAAATTGGAGAGCAATATCATCGAAGGAACCATTAAGGATTTAGCAGATGCAAATGGAGTGGATGAAATTACATTTACCGGATTTTTAGACGGTATCAATCCTTCACTGGAAACAGAGTTGACTCTAGACGATTATGAACTTGATACTCCTATTTCTTTTACAATCGACTATGAAAAACTATACTTCAATATGCATGACGCAAAAGCAAAATGGCTTTACAACATCAAGGAATGGAATACAATATTGACTAAAGAACAACAGAAAAATATTAAAAAATCCTATAGAGATTCAAAAGCTGTCGCACCTAAAGTAAAAATAGGCAGAAACGATCCTTGCCCATGTGGAAGCGGTAAAAAATATAAAAAATGCTGTATGGCGAAAGATGAAGCTGCAAATAACGAAAAGTAAATATCAATCCTCTTATCATTAGATTTTTACAAACAAAAAGATATAATAATGATAAAGGGATTTTTTTATGGAGAATTTTAATAATCTATGGTTAAAAAAAGTTGCTGCGAATATTTCCAAGTATACAGAAGTTGTACTCATGAATGAAGTCATTAAAAAACCAACTCCTCTAGAGCAGACAAGGGTACTTTTAAGACTGATCAAATTGAATTTGTCCGACAAAGAGATTCATCAATTGATTTTAAAATAGTTTTCATCTTTGCTAATTTAAAATAATTCGTCCAACCTATTATTATTTGGTTAATCTTTATGAAAGTAGTTTTTATATTTCCTATTCTACTCCTACCGCATAGGCGTTTTAATTTAGCCTTTAGCTTTTCAATTGACTTCGGATGTACTCTAAATTCCACTCCACCTTTTACAGTGTAAAATGAATATCCTAAAAATTTTCGCTTCCATGGTCTTCCCACAGCACTTTTTTCTTTGTTTACAACAAGCTTTAACTTCTTTTCTATGAAATTTGTAATTGTAGACATCACTCTATTAGCCGCCTTTCGGCTCTTGACGTAAATATTACAGTCATCTGCATATCTTACGAAATGCAGATTCCTTTCTTCAAGTTCTCTGTCTAATACATTAAGCATTATGTTTGAAAGTAGTGGACTCAGTGGACCGCCCTGTTGAGCGCCTTTTTGAGATTTTGATATAACACCATTTTCCATTACTCCAGCTTGAAGATATTTCCTTATAAGTGAGATAACTCTTATATCCTTAACTTCTTTATAAATAAGACCAATTAATATATCGTGATTTATTGTATCAAAATATGATTCTAAATCTATATCAACAACCCATCTGAAACCGTCATTAATAATTTCTTTGCTCTCTAAAAGAGCATCATGAGTACCACGATTCGGTCTAAATCCAAAGCTATTATCTGAGAATGTTTCATCAAATATTGGACTAAGAATTTGAAGCATTGCTTGTTGAACAACTCTATCGACTACCGTTGGTATTCCAAGTTTTCTTTTCTTGCCATTGTCCTTCGGTATCTCTACCCGTCTAACGGCTTTAGGGAAATAGTTTCCCTCCAGTATATCCTTTCTAA
>JAYENG010000264.1:0-6717 GCA_034721975.1 Bacillota bacterium | reverse complement strand
AATCACGGTTATGTATAATATAATCAGGTGATATCAATGAAACTCAAAACTTATTTAATAATCGGTTTATCATTATTCATTTTATTATCAGGCTGTTCTAAAGGAACTTCTGACAATGAAATTATTGTTTACACATCCGTAGATCAGAATATCGCAGAGACGATACTTGATGACTTTGAAAAAGAAACCGGAATACAGGTCAAGGCGGTTTATGATATAGAAGCTTCTAAAACAACAGGTTTGACCAACAGGCTTATGTTGGAAAAAGAAAAACCTCAAGCCGATGTTTTTTGGAGCTCTGAGATAATAATGACCTTGATGCTTAAGGATAACAATGTATTCCAAAAATACATCTCGGAAAAAAGCGAAATCATACCCGACTCATATAAGGATTCAGAAGGATATTGGACAGGATTCGGCGGCAGAGCGAGGGTCATGATCATCAATACTGATGTTTTCATAGGTGACGAGTATCCAGACTCTATATATGATTTACTTGATGAAAAATACAAAAATTATAAAAAAGCGATTGCCAACCCTTTGTTTGGAACTACATTGACGCATTTATTCATGATGAAGCAACTATGGGGGGAAGAAGAAGCTCTAGACTTTTTTTTGAAGGCTCAAAACAACAACACTCTAATAGTAGACGGAAATTCCGTAGTGAGAGACTTGGTCGCTTCAGGAGAAGCTGCATTCGGTGTTACCGATACAGATGACGCCTCTCAAGCACTTAGAGAAGACAAACCTGTCGAAGTTCTCTATTTGGATCAAGGTGGTATCGGTACATTAGTCATTCCCAACACCGTCGGATTGATAAAAGATTGTAAAAATGTTAATGAAGGCAAATTGTTCATCGATTATTTATTGGATGAAAAAACAGAAAGCAAGTTGATTCAAATGGGGTTTATAGATGTTTCATTGACTGATGCTTCAGATGATTTGGTACTAATGGAATGCAATTTTGAAAAAGCGTATGAAAACAGCGATGAGCTTTTAAATGAAATAAAAAATACTTTAGTTAGGTAGACTATTTATGAATAATAAAAATTACAAGTCCCTCAATAAAATATTAGCGGCATCGATGCTTGCAGCAATAATTCTGCCGTTGTTTTTCCTATTGTATTCAACTGTCGGAAGCGGCTCTAGTTCAGAAACAATCATAAATTCGAGGAGAATTCTGCTGCTGGCGAAATCTATCGCTTTAGGTTTGAATGTTTCACTGGTTTCATTTGCCATCAGTTTCTTTTTTTCTGTTTTTGTCATCAATCACAAAAAAAAGAATCTGTATTTTTTAACCTGCATGATTTTGACTTTTTATCTGATAGCACCGTATATACACGCGCTAAGTTGGTTGAGAATTCTCAGTGTAGGCAGTTACAGTTATCTAAAAACATTATCTGTACTATCTATGTATTATATTCCCCTTAATACGATCGTAATACTGATGGGCTTTAATTCCATAGATAAAGATTACATCAAAATGGCGAAGGTATATAAAAACGACAATGTGATTTTATATAGAATCATATTAGGCATGCTTAAACCTTATGCTTTATCGGTGATTTCACTCGTATTCATATTTGTCGTTTCCGATTTTAGCGTCCCTTCTTTATTCCAATTTAAAACCTACAGTTTTGAAATATTCACTGTTTACACATCAGGATCGTCTTACAAAGAATTGATTCTTCTTTCCATGCCTTTGTTTTTAGTGAATCTGATAGCCTTTATCATACTTTTTATCAACTCGGGAAAAATGTCATATTTCAATTCGGGAGCATCCATTGTAAGAAATATCTCACTGAAGCTTAATGGATTCAATAAAGTCGGTACCTTATTATCGGCCCTTATCCTGCTGATATTGTCATCGATCATATTTTCCAACATCTTTCAAATCTTTGATCTGAAACTGCTGTTTAATACCCTTGTGGAAAACGCAGGCGAGATTTCATATTCAATGAAAATTTCACTTTTGTCCACCTCGATTGCCACCATAGCAGTTTTCTTTATCATCAATTCCTACGATAATACTTTAATAAAATTTATAATATTGTCGCCTTTGCTTTTTCCAAGCGCTTTAATGGGTATCAGTATCATAGGTTTTTTCATAAATTTCAAATTTTATGGACATTTGCTGAACAACGATATTTTAATGGTTTATTCCAATACCGTCAGATCCATCCCGATAATATATTTCGTATTGAAAGGCAGCCTGGACACACAAAATAAAAATTACCTCGATTGTGGGAAATTGTATCAAAAAAACACATTGCACAGGCTTATGAACATCGATATCCCGCATTTCGCAGTACCGATTGCAATCGCTTTATATGTTGGCTTCTCCAATGTCTTCGGTGAAATTTCCTCATCAATTTTACTGATTCCACCGGGTAAACAATTATTGTCGCTGAAAATTTACAGTTATCTCCATTACGGAAGCGGCAGTAAAATTACCGCTTTAGGATTTATTATAATAGTGTTTTTTACAATTATCACTCTCGGAATCCTAATGTTTATAAATAGAAAGAGAAGGTTTTTTCGATGAATAATATTTTAGAAGTCATCAATCTCAGTAAGACATTTGATAATAAACCGATAATAAGTAACCTAAGTTTCACTATGGAAAAAGGAGATGTCTTTTCGATAATGGGCAAATCCGGCATCGGTAAAACCACTCTTTTAAGGATGATCACAGGACTCGAAATTCCTGATTCAGGAGAGATTCTGATAAACGATAAGATTGTAAACAGCGATAAAAATTTCATAGAACCTTATAAAAGAGATATCGGTTTTGTTTTCCAAAATTCTGTTTTATGGCCACATATGACTATGAATGAAAATATTTTATTTGCTGTTTCCGACGAATACAAACTTAAGATGAAAGAAATAATATCTATTTCTGGAATTGAAGAAATAATGAACAAATATCCAAACGAAGTTTCGGAAGGCGAAGGCAAAAGAGTATCCATCGCAAGGGCGATATGTTCTGGTGCAAAGATACTCATTATGGATGAACCTTTTGCAAATTTAGATGATGAAATAAAATATCAGCTTATCAATATGATCAAAGATATACATAGTAAAACGGGAATATCCATTTTAATTGTAAGTCATAATATTGAAGAAAATATAAAATTATCCGATAGAATATTTGAACTGATAGACGGTGGATTATATGAAAAGAAAATATAGAAAAATCTATTTGATTATCATGGTTGTTATTGCTTTAAATTTATTGCTTACATCTTGCATGAGCAAATCAAACGATGAAATTTCATTGTTTGTAAATATACTGGAAGGAAATGAAATTTCAGATATTGTTGCTTTCAAAGGGTATTTATACACAGGAGGACTAGAAGGTGTATATAAAATAGATCCTGATAATTATACATATGAAAAAATCGATGTCGGAGACGTTTTTTTGGTCAAGGATTTAATTGTCGACGACAGCTACCTTTACATAGGGCACGACAGTGGAATAACCATCTACGACGGAGAGAATTACAGCTCTCTTCTAGATGGCACCTTCGCCGTTCCCGATGTACGTGTCAACTGCTTAACCTTCGATGATGAAAACAATTTATGGGCAGGCACATACGGAGGAGCACTAAAGTTTGTAAATGACAAATGGGAAAACATATCAATCGACGATGGATTGATGGACAATACAGTATTTTTAATTATCCAAGACAGTTATGGGGGAATGCTCTTCGGGCACTATGCATCTTCCAACAGCGGACTCAGCTATTTAAAAAATGATAAATGGTCGTATTTCACGGTGGATGAAGGATTACCACACAACTACGTCGTTACGGGAATTATGGATGAGAATAAGATCTATATAGCAACCGGCTTTTATGATTTGGGAGGTATTGCGATATTCGATGTTTCTTCAACTGGAATCGATTTAACAAAGACAATAATAAAAGAGTGGGGTGAGAATGGAAATAAACCGCGAAGTATGCTTCTTGAAGATGATCTGCTTTGGATCGGTACGGAATATAACGGGCTCTGTGTAATGAAAGACGATGCTTTTGTAAAATTCGATATTGACGATGGATTGGCGAACAATGAAGTGAAATCGATATATTTTGATGATAATAATATGGCGTGGCTTGGAACAAGAAATGGAATTTCTATAGTTGACAAGTCATATATGTATAAATCTTTAAATTCTATCAACTAAAAAAGGGGGGTATTTATGAATCTAAAAAAAGCTATTAAGACATTTGAAAAACTTAATCACAAGCACGAAAAAGGAAAAATAGGAGACAAAATTTTCGAGCAATCCGTCTATAAGATTGTCGCCGTTTCCGATAGCGGCGACGAGTGGAAAGTCGATGTCGATGCAAACTGGTACAAAAACATAAACGGCGAATGGATTAAACATGATATAAACCAGAATTGCAAAAAAGGTCCACAAACATTATTCCAGCTACTGATCATGATTTTTAAAAACATGTTGGCGTATATCCCGAAAAAATTGATGTTTATGCTGATAATAGCAGCGGTTACGTTTTTAATTCATACTTACTTGGTCATATATCCAAATGGAGGATATTGGCCTGGTACCAATTCTACTTTCGATAAAATTCTTTCTCTTAAAGGCAATGAGAAAGGCGGGGTGGCATTTTGGACAATATTATCATTTCTGGGTGTCTCGCTGCTTAGAAGGATCAAAAATATGGGTTTCAAAAAAATATTGAGCGGCTTTTACAAAGGTCCCTCTAGAGTGATTAAATCGGCCTTTAGTAAATCCGGAAAATTTTTATCGTTTTTTATGATCACTACTACAGTGCTTTTGTTGTTGGCCCAATTTTTAATCAGGAACTCTGCAATTTCATATATGCTTATCATCGCTGCTTTTTTGGCGATTATAAGTTATAGAGCGGATTTGAGTTACTTATTTTTGAGACTCGGCTATCAGGATTTTACAAGAACTTTCAGGAAGAAGGAAGGTAGATTCAACGATATATATTTTGACAGTTTCCACCTTTCTGTGATTGCTTCAATGCTTTTATATGTTTTCTTACCATATAGACCGATAAGTGTTTATCTATTCGCTTTATTGGCCATAGCGACGCTCTTTTACAGCAAGTTCAACAAGTCAAAGAAGATTGCACCCAAGCTGATGATCCTTGGAATTCTAGGACTGAATCTCGCTGTGATTTTCATGAAAAGAACTTACGCTGATGACGGCGGAGTATATGAAGCCGGCGGATTCATACCATGGATAACAAGTCCCGGTGCTTTTACAGCCGTCACTATCGGCTTGCCGCCTTCCATCGGTGCGGCTTTCGGTGGTCTTATAGGTATCATTACGGGTGAACCCGAATTTATAGATACATTTGAATACGATGATATAGAGTATGAAGATGAAGATTACGAAGCAGAGCAAGATGAAGAATACGATGAAGATTCAGAAGAAGAATACGACGAAGATGAAGATTACGAAGCAGGCAGCGAAGACGACTACGACACAGATGAAATACTTGAAGATTTATATGATTCCTTATTCGGCAATCCAATTGATAAAATGGAGGGCATTCTAGGATTGGCAGAAGTAGGAATGGAACTGTCTGTCGATGCAAGTGATTTCATACTGACTTCAACTGCTTTGACTGCAATATTCGACGGTTATGATTATATAATGCCGGACTGGTTTGAAGAAGGCGCTAAGGATACCGCAAATGAAGCATGGGATTATATGGGAGCAACAAAAGATTTGATGGATCTAGCTGACCTTATTCCTAAAGATTCTACTATTCCTGGTATCATGGATGTCGCGGGTATCTTTAAAGACGCTCTCGACAATATGGGCATCGGAGACAGTATGGGCTATGCTGCTGTAAAATCTTTTATGTCAAATAAAATAAAAGGCTTTATATTCGATAAAAACAAGAATCCTGGTTTAGTACTTATGGACGCTCTCACAACAATACTTATAGGAGGGTCAGATGCAGGGAATATTATAAGCCCAGGTAAAACCATTCAAGGTGGAACCAATTTTATCATCGATAAATTTACAGACATATACAACGGAACTAATGATGTTAAAAAAAGATTGCAAGACGGTAACTACGGCGGTGTATGGAAAGTTACCGACGAATCTACAGAACTACTTGCCGATGCAGTATACAATCCTAATGAATTCAAAAAAGATTTTGAAAACGTGGTAACATCTGATGAATTCTACGATGGTATGTACGATACCAATAAAGACCTCTGGAAACCTGCAGAGGGTTCTTGGGCAGTAAAAAGAGGCGCATGCTATATCGGAGAAAAAACCTGCGAAGGATTTATTAAAATCGCCGACGGTGTGCATATGTTTAGTTCGTGGCTAGGAAGTAGAATTTAAAAGGAGGAGAAATTATATGGCTTTACTGGTTTTTAGAAGAGAAGAAATTGAAGTGTTATCCTTGATAAGCGGTATAAAAATCAATTCTTTTTCTGTTCTGAATGGAATGGAAAATTTCAATAAAGAAAGTTTTACAAATAAAAAAGAAAGTCATTTAACTATTATTGGCGATTTTATAAAAGACGGGGCGATATGGAAAACCGACGACGGCAAACCTCATCTAATAAGAGAGCTGCAGGGAGTTTTCAATATAATCAATTCTCCTAAGAGAACTATAAAATTGAAAACTGCTTCAAAACAACCTATCGGTGAACATTATTACTGTACTCTCGGCGATTTAGGTGTCTTGTTTTCAGTAG
>JAYENG010000263.1:0-6830 GCA_034721975.1 Bacillota bacterium | reverse complement strand
AAATTTTTCCAAGGCTTCATTATTTCTCATCATCATGGGATGATGAATCCTGCGATTGGAAATCATATAATAAGCCAAGATCGCTATCACTATTGGAAATATAAACATTTCAGACTCCCCTTTCATCTTGCTTGATTTCATTATAGAGAGGAATTGTGTCAAAATTATGTAGAATAAAAAAATAAAGCCGACATGATGGTTTCTCATGTCGGCTTTATTCATACAATTTTGAAATGTTTTTTATCAAATTTTTGTTAAAAGTTCAAAAAGTATTATATTATCGGTTTTTTTCGATAGATTAATCAAATCATCAGCAAATCCACTCTTGCTAAAAATTACATACTTCACTCTTCTATTTTCTACATTCCAATTAACCTTTTTAGATTTTCCTATAAGATTATAATAAAGTTCTACTCCTACTTTAGTATTAGTATATTTGCACTCTCCAAATATTATATCCTTTGTATCATCATTTATAGCTACAATATCGATTTCTGTATCAGAATTCCACCATTTGCCTATTTTAAGTATCTCAAAGCCAATTCCTTCTGTAGTTGCATACTCCAATAATGTTTCTTTTGCAATATCTTCATATATATAACTTATATGATTATCAACAATGTTTTGTTTTATTTTACTCTCTACATATTTTAATTTATCCATCTCGATATAACTCACATATGAATATACAAATTTAAACCAAAATTCAATATAATTATCTTTTATTAAATACAGTCCTTTTTTACTCTTTTCAGGATATTCCTCAGTTATTGGTACTTCACGTTTAATTATATCCAAATCTGAAAGTGTTTTAAGATACCCGCTTATACTGCTTTGGCTTATAGAAAGACTCGAAGCGATTTTCGATAATTTATGATTCCCTTTAGCTATCGTTTTTATTATTGAAAAATATGTTCCTATTTCATATACTTCTTTTGAGAGTAAAAAATTAGGTTCTTCATAAAGAAAACTCTCTCTATTCAAAATGTTTTCTGATATCATGTCATATATATTTCCATCCCCATCAAACAACTCAATATATTTCGGTACACCTCCAGTAACAGAATATAGTTCAATCAGCTCTTGATCGGATAACCCTATAAAAAACTCACTATAATATTTGAATTTTATTTGTTTCAATTTTATTTGTGCAGTTCTCCTCCCATACAAAGGACTGCCATAATTTAATATTTGATTTTCCATCATATTGATAATTGAACCACAAAGTATTACCATAACATCTTCTTCTTGAAAATATTCATCCCATATTCTCTGAAATATTGATGGGAATGCTGGATTCTTTTTACTTAGATATTGAAATTCATCTATAATAAGTATTTTTTTCTTTTGTATTATGTTTGATAAAAGTTTCAAACAAATCTTCCCAATTAGTTATTTTAGCATTCCTGAGCATATTGTTGTCACAAAAATCAGCTACTAATTTCTTTAGGTTTTCAATATTTTGACTTTCTAGTTCTTCTGAAGCCATAAAAAACAATGCGTTTTTATCATTTATAAACTCCTTTATCAGTGTAGTCTTGCCAAGTCTTCTTCTACCGTATAACACAACAAACGAAGAACCTTTTTTCTTATACTCTTTTTCTAATTTTTCTTTTTCAGAAAATCTATCAATAAATTTTTTACTCATTAAAAAGACCTCACATAATGTTCGTAGTATAGCTTATGTATATTATATCTTTCGACTAAATGTAAAAATAAAACCGATATGAATTTTTCCTCATATCAGCTTTTAAAATATAATTTTGGAAATGTCTTTTTATCTAATCTGTAGTTGTATAAAACAATCAAAACAACCGTTACTCCAATGCAAGCTAGTGTTATAAATGCAGCAGAATACGAATATGTATCTATAATCCATCCCATGAGCACTCTACCACCGGTCCCGCCAGTGAAAGCAACAATGTTTCTATAACTATTAATGCGCCCTCTATGGGAAGCTGGTACTCTTCTACTTATATACGGAGATGCTCCTAACATGTTGATGATTTCTCCAATAGTGAAAATAAACATCATTATAAAAAATATCGGATAAAATACTGTGTCTCTTATAATTAGATAACTAAATGAAAATAATAATAATCCAATAATGACTTTTGGCAATTCATCTATCTTTCTTAATACACTTGTCAATATCGGCGTGAATACAATAACTACAAAACCATTAAAACTTGCCAAATACCCAAAATATTGCGCACCTTTTTCTAAATAGATGTGTTCCATATAAAGCGGCACAAGGAAAGCCCATTGATCATAGATCATCACTGCAAACATAAAAACAATTAGTTGAACAAAAATCGGTTTTCTGGTTTTCAGTATGTCGATTCCTGTAGTATCTTCATCTGCATGATCTTCATATTCATTTCGTTCATCTTCTTTTAAATCACTCTTTTTCAACACTTTAACAAACAAAACAATCAATATTGTAGAAGAAAGTGTTGTTGCAGCGTCTATAATAAAGGCAATATTGAGGTAATTTTCAAACAGCATTCCGCCAACTGCAGCTCCAACAATAAAACCTAAATTGTGCCCCAAATACGAAAGTGAATATACCTTTTCTCTTTCATGCGGTTTGGTTGAATCAGCGAGCAATGCTTCAAAAGCGGGTCCTTCCATATTTGCAAACAATCCTGCTATTACAAAGAATACAATCATCAGATTCCCCGGCTCGGTAAATCCACAGGCAATGAAAAACAATACGCTTATTAAATCAAAAATGATAATAATCATTTTTCTGCTATATCGATCAGCTAATTTGCCTCCAAGAATATTAGCCGGAATGAACAGTATTCCGATTGCAACAGACAATATTGCGATAGTCGATGCCGAGTACCCTATTTTTCTGCTTAGTATCAGCGTCAAGAGAGGCCAAATGAAGGCCCCCATACTTGTTACCACTCTAGCGAAAAATATCACGTATGCCGATTTGGACAACCCTCTATATTGCTGATATATATTTGTTGTTGAGCTCATGATTTATCTCCCATAGTATAACTTACAAATATTATTACATAATTTTTAATGCAATTTAATTACAATTACTTAATATTTGCTTTCATATGATATACTTGAAATTGTTATTTAGTTACAAATATTTATTTAAAAAGGAAAATAAACTTATGAGGAAACATCTCCTAATTTCACTACTTGTATTATTGATTGCATTATCTGCCATCAACGTACATGTGCTTGTTTTATATCATTATCAAACAGATAAACCTCTGATGGTTTTTCAAATCGAACCTGAAGATGAATTTATAGTCAAATGGATTCATTCTGTCGAATTGACACCGTGGGAAGAAATATTCAGAATTAACGACAGCTATGAAATCGTTCTAGATAGAACTAGATTCAAACAATTCGGTGCAGGTGTACCTGATCAAGCTGGCAATAAAACCGAAATTAAAGATGGATATGTCATTTTTAGTGGCATAAACCAAAAAATCGATATGATACCTTATGGAATATCCAGTTTTGCTGAACATGTTTTTGTATTTGAAGATACCGAATATAAACTTTATGAAATAGTTGACGATGGTGATAGAATCAATTTTTATACAGATAAATATAGTTTACTGAAGTATTTGTTTACTAAATAAAATCAAATAGAAAAAATAAAGCCGGAACATTATATGCATTCCGGCTTTTTCCTATGATTGTAATAACACTTTTCTTTTCATTTTAGCTTTTGAATAAATGAATATCGTGAAGAATATTCCCAGTCCAGCCAAATCTGTCATTGTTCCAGATATCATGAGCAAAATTGCCGATATGAACAGTAAAATTCTAAAAAGCGGATTCAAATTATCATACAAGTATCCTTCCACCGCAGTTCCAAGTGCAACTACGCCGATAATCGCTGTTACCAATACTGTAATAATTCCAACTGGAGTTATATCAATCAATAACAATTGTGGTGAAAATACAAATACATACGGTACTACAAAACCTGCCAGTGCAAGTTTTACTGCTTGGATTCCAGTTTTCGATGGATTCCCTCCTGAAATTCCAGCTCCAGCAAATGCAGCTAATGCGACAGGGGGGGTCAAATTAGCAAGCATGCCAAAGTAGAATACAAACATATGTGAAACATGCATTGGCACACCCATTTTAGCTAATGCTGGTGCAGCCATTGTTGCAGTAATAATATATGCCGGTATGGATGGCAATCCCATACCAAGTACTATACAGGCAACCATAGTAAACACAAGTGTCAATAACAAACTTCCGTGCCCTAAGAATAATATCGCCCCTGCCAACTTCAATCCAAATCCTGTAAGTGTAGCGACGCCGATAATCAAGCCTACGACAGCACATGATACAGCAACTCCTAAAGCAGTTCTAGCTCCATCTTCAAGAGCGGATACTAAATCCATAAAAAGTCCCTTGGTTTCTTTCCTGATGATTCTTACAACTACAGTCAATAAGGCAGTAGTAATAATCGAATAAAAAGCCGCGTTTATAGGAGTTCTTCCAGAAATCAAAAAGTATAAAAGTACTACTAAAGGAATAAACAAATATCCCCTTTCTTTTATAACTACAGATACTTTCGGTAATTTATCTTTCGAAAGTCCTTCAAGTCCGTTTTTTGATGCTCTTAAATGAATCATTACAATTACACCTAAGTAATATAGTAAAGCTGGAATAATTGCACTGATTGCAATCGTAATATAAGCCATTCCTAAATATTCAGCCATTATAAAGGCTGCCGCTCCCATTACCGGCGGTAATATTTGTCCACCGCACGAAGCCGCTGCTTCAACTCCTCCTGCGAACTCATTGTCATATCCTATTTTCTTCATTAATGGTATTGTGAACGCTCCAGTAGTAACTACATTTGCAACTGCACTACCATTTATTGATCCCAATAGTCCACTTGAAACTACAGCTACTTTTGCAGGACCGCCCTTTGAAGATCCGGCTAATGCCATTGCCAAGTCGTTGAAGAATTGGCCCATTCCTGATTTTTGCAAGAATGAACCAAACAGAATGAATAAATATATATAAGTAGATGATACTCCTATTGCAATACCATAAATTCCTTCTGTAGAAAGGTACATATACTCCGCTATCGCTTTGATGCTATATCCTCGGTGAGCAATGATTCCAGGTAATCGCCTTCCGAAATATGCATATAATAAAAACAGTATTGCAAGAATTACAATTTCTTTTCCTACAATTCTTCTAGCTCCTTCAAGTAGCACTATAATTGAAATGATTCCCAAAGCTACATCCATTGTATTCGGTAAACCCGCTCTTAATACAATCGCGTTATAATTTAATAATATATATGCTCCAAGTGCTAAAGAAATAAAAGAAAAAATCCAATCTAAAAACACCGGTTTATCTTTTTTCGATTTTTTTCCTGCAGGATATAGAATAAAAACAAGGCTCATAATAACTGCGACATGAATGCTTCTATGCATCAAAGTCGGTAGAGTACCCTGCCATGCTGTATATAAATGAAATACTGAGAGCATGATGCTAAAAATAAATACTATAATTCCGATTGTGCTTTTTTTATCGAATTTTCTAAATCTTGATTCGATATCATATTTTTCTAAAAGCTTGGCTTGATCTATTTCTTTTTCATCGATTTCAACTTTCTCATTCTCCATACTATCCCTCCTAAAAAAATCCTCTGCTTCAACAGAGGATTTTATATTTCATTATTGTAAAACTCCGATTTCCTCAAAGTATCTTTCAGCACCTGGATGCAATGGAATTGGCATACCTTCATAGTATTTGCTGGCATCGATTTTGTTGGCCACACTATGTGTATCTCTCAATGTTTGAAGATTTTCAAATAATACTTTAGTAATATCATATACTACTTGTTCATCTAAATCTTCTCTTGTAATCATCATTGAAACTACTGCTGCAGTTTCAACATCTTCTTCATTATCGTATGTTCCTGCAGGTATGATTTCTGTTTTATAGTATGGCATTTCTATAGATAATTCTTCAACTTTTTCATTTCTTACCGGAACTATGACAACATCATGTGTTGTTGACAAATCCATAATTGTTGCATTTGGCAATCCTGAAGTCAAGAATGCCGCTTCGACTGTACCGTTTTTAAGTTGTTCAATCGCTTCAGCATATGATAAGAAATCCTCGTCTATATCATCATATGTGATTCCGTGAATCCCTAAAATATTTCTTGCATCAACTTCTGTTCCACTTCCTGGTGCTCCTACTCCGACATTTTTACCTACAAGATCTTCAATCTGAGAAATTCCTGTATTTGCAAGTGTTACAACTTGACAATGGTTAGGATACAATGCTGCGATTCCTCTTAAGTTGTCGTATTTTCCTTTTTCAGAAAAACTTTCAACTCCATTGTAAGCAAAACTTACAACATTGTTCATGGCAAGGGCGATTTCTGCATCTCCCATAGCAATTTTTGTAGCATTAACAGCTGATGCTCCAGTTGATTCAACTGATGCATTTACATAAGCAAGCTTTTCGTTCAATAAATTTGACAAGGCTCCACCAAGTGCAAAATACGCTCCTGAACTTCCGCCTGTAAGAATTGTTACAAACTGATCTTCTGGAGTTGCATCTTCACCAGCAACTGTAGTTGTTTCGTCTGCATCAACTGGGGTTGTTTCCTCAGCAGCTTGAGCACAGCCAACTAGGCTTAACCCCATAACAGATAGAATTAATAATAAAACCAACATTTTCTTCATTTTGACCCTCCATAGTAAATATTTTTATATTTGTTGCTTTAATTTTACTATGAAAAACCAAAATAAATGCAACCTCACCATATCATACATTTATTAACGGTTAAGTTGCATTTATATTGT
>JAYENG010000262.1:0-6845 GCA_034721975.1 Bacillota bacterium | reverse complement strand
CAAAGGTTTCATTGTAAGGGAAAGTCATGATGGTTATACCCATTGGAATGGTTATATGAGCTTGGATGATTTTCTTAAGAAAAATGATATCATAGGCCTATTGGGTATCGATACCAGAGCTTTAGTAAGAAAAATTAGGGAAACGGGAACTATGAAAGGTGTTATTGTTTCTGAAGATATTTCTAAAGACGAGGCTTTTAAAATTATTCATAATACTGAATTGAATAATTATGTAGAATCAGTTACAACAAAAACAGCTTATGATCTCTGGCCTTTAGATAAACCGATTGCCAAGGTTGCTGTTATTGATTTTGGAATTAAAAGAAATATCATCAGGGCACTTTTAAAAAGAAATTTGCAGCTAAAAATTTTTCCTGCAACTACAAGTTTTGAAGTGATTAAAGCATATGCTCCTGATGGTATTTTTATGTCCAATGGACCTGGAGATCCAAAAGAGATACCAGGCGTTATCGAGGAAGTGGGTAAAATTATCGAATCGAAGATTCCCACTTTCGGCATATGCCTGGGACATCAGTTGATTTGCCTCGCTTTAGGAGGGGAGACAATACCTCTTAAATATGGACATAGGGGAGGGAATCATCCTGTAAAAGATATTCAAATGAATAAAATAGTTATAACTGCACAAAATCATGGGTATGTGGTTACTGATGAATCGATAAAAGATTTACCGGTGGAAATTACTCATACAAATTTAAACGATCAAACCATTGAAGGAATTAAACATCTGAATAAACCGCTGTTTAGTGTGCAATATCATCCAGAGGCATCTCCTGGGCCTGATGATTCAGAATATCTATTTGATCAATTTGTAGATTTGATTTTCAAAAATATGAAGGAGTGAAAACATGGCTATAAGTAAAGTATTAGTAATCGGTTCTGGGCCTATCGTAATCGGTCAGGGTGCAGAGTTTGATTATGCTGGAACCCAAGCTTGTCGTGTTCTAAAACAAGAAGGAAAAGAAATTGTATTAGTAAATTCCAACCCAGCGACGATTATGACTGATAAAACAATTGCAGACCATGTTTACTCAGAACCGCTAAAATTAGAGTTTGTCGAGAAGATTATCGAAATTGAGAAACCAGATAGTATTTTAGTGGGATTCGGAGGGCAAACAGCCCTTAATATAGGAATTGAACTTGATAAAAAAGGAATTCTTGAAAAATATAATATCAAAGTACTTGGAACATCAATCGAGAATATTGAAATTGGTGAAGATAGAGATTTATTTAAAGAGTTGATGGAAAAGATAGGTGAGCCTACTATTGAAAGTCAAATAGCGAATAATCTCGAGGATGCCAAAAGAGTAGCTGAAACAATAGGGTACCCTGTTGTTGTAAGACCGGCTTTTACATTAGGAGGAGCTGGGGGAGGAATTGCATCGGATGAAGAAGAATTAATCAAAACAGCTCAAAAGGGTATTCAGTATTCAATGACCGGTCAAGTTCTTATTGAAAAATCTATAAAGGGATTAAAAGAAGTAGAATACGAGATGATGAGAGATGCAAGTGGTAATGCAATAGTGGTCTGCAATATGGAAAACTTGGATCCGGTCGGCATTCACACTGGAGATAGCATCGTATTCGCCCCATCGCAAACACTTAGCGATAAAGAGTATCATATGCTTAGGAATGCATCGATTAAAATCACTGACGCTTTGGATATCGTTGGAGGATGTAATGTGCAACTTGCGTTAGATCAAGAAAGCATGGATTATTATATCATTGAGGTCAACCCGAGGGTTTCGAGATCTTCTTCTCTAGCATCGAAAGCCACAGGCTATCCTATAGCCAAAGTGGCCACTAAGATTTCACTAGGGTATGATTTGGATGAAATTTTAAATGAAATCACAAAGAAGACCTTTGCATGTTTTGAGCCGACTCTAGATTATTGTGTGGTTAAAATTCCAAAATGGCCATTTGATAAATTCGATTATGCCGATAGGAATCTTGGAACGTCTATGAAGGCGACCGGGGAAGTCATGGCTATTGGGAACAATGTTGAAATGGCACTCTTGAAAGCTGTGAGATCGCTAGAAATCAATCAATACAATTTAGCATACAAACCGGCAAAAGACATGGTGCTGGATGAATTGTTCGAAAAAATAGAAATCGGAGATACTGAGCGGTTGTTTTATATTGCAGAGCTTTTTAGAAGAGAAATCGGTTTGAAAAAAATAAATGAACTTACTGCAATCGATTTCTTTTATTTAAGCAAGATTAATAATATTGTGGAAATGGAAAAATCGATTACTAATAGAATGATTCAATATTTAGAACCGGAATCAATTAGAGAGTTGAAGAAACGTGGATTCTCTGATAAAGGCATGGCTGATTTGATGGTTGGGACTTCGGAGAAAGATATCTATGAATATAGAAAAATAAACGATATAAAACCTGTATATAAAATGGTGGATACTTGCGCTGCTGAATTCGAGGCGGAGTCCCCGTATTATTACTCCACTTATGATGAATTCGATGAAGTCAATCAAACTGATGGAAAGAAAGTTCTTGTTCTGGGTTCTGGTCCAATAAGAATCGGGCAAGGGGTTGAATTCGATTATTGTAGTGTTCATGGAATAATTGCACTTAAAGAAAAAGGAATTGAAGGAATTATAATAAACAATAATCCTGAAACAGTTTCTACAGATTTTGATATTTCTGATAAATTGTATTTCGAGCCGATTACCACTGAAGATGTTGTCAGTGTAATAGAAAAAGAAAACATCTATGGAGTCATACTGCAATTCGGTGGTCAAACTGGAATAAAATTAGCGGAGGAACTTTATGATAGAGGGGTTAATATTTTAGGGACTTCGTTTGATAATCTCGATGCTACAGAAGATAGAGATCGCTTTAATGAAATACTTAAAGAAAACAATATTAAAAATCCTGTCGGGATCGGTGTATATTCAGTTGAAGAGGGACTTGAAAAAACAAAATCAATTGAATTTCCCATGCTTGTAAGACCGAGTTATGTCATAGGTGGATTTGGAATGGAAATTGTCTATAATGAAAGTGAATTGAAAAAGTATTTAGAGGCGGCATTTAAAGTGGATTCGAATCAATCTGTCTTAGTCGATGAATTCATAAGAGGAATAGAAGTAGAAGTCGATGCTTTGTCGGATGGAAAAAATATTTTCATACCTGGTATAATGGAACATCTTGAGGAAGCGGGAGTTCACTCAGGTGATTCCATAGCTGTATATCCTGCTTTCAGTATAGAAAAACATATGGAAGAAAAAATAATCGACACCACAGAAAAATTGGGACAGGCTTTTAATCTCATCGGAGTGTTCAATGTGCAGTATATTGTCCATGAGGATGAGCTTTATGTCATTGAGGTTAATCCAAGAGCCAGTCGAACTGTTCCGATGATGAGCAAGGTGACTGGGGTTCCGATTATAGAAATCGCTACAAAACTTATGTTGGGAGAGACGTTGGAAGAAGTGGGTTACCGTTCTAAGATTGAACCTAAAAAAGATTTTTATGCGGTTAAAAATCCAGTGTTTTGTATGGAAAAGATATTTCAAGCTGAAATTGCTTTAGGACCTGAAATGAAATCAACTGGCGAAACCATGAGTATAGATAAAGAACTAGATTTAGCTTTATTCAAGGGTATCGTTGCCTCTGGCATGGAAATCCCAAAAGTGGGAAAAGCGCTGATATCAGTTGCGAATCCTAAAAAAGAGGAATCTATTGAACTGCTTAGAGAAATGAAGAAAATGGGATTTGATTTGTACTTCACTTTGGGGACATATGATTTTGCTGAGAATAATTACGTCGAGGGACAAAAAATTTCAATGGATGAAATACGAAAGAAGCTGATAAAAAAGGAATTCGATTTGGTTGTAAATATTCCGACAAAAGGAAAAGATAATTCTAAGGATGGTTTCATTATCAGAAGATTAAGTGTTGAAAGTAAAATTCCATGTATGACTTCTCTGGACACAACCAAACTTGTTTTAAAAATGGTCAAGGCTGCTACTGATTATGATAAATTCAATATGATGGATATTTGCACAATTAATTAACGGAATGTATGCAGGCAGCATAACAAAACATTTGTGGAATAGTGTAAGATATATGTAGTTGGAGCTTATTTGAAAATCGGCAATCCCCTACATATCTCCAGCAAAGAAAAAGGTAGACCAGAGGTCTACTATTTTCTTTGTTTTATTCTTTTATGTTCTATAATCCGCATTGATTTTAACATAATCATATGTGAGATCGCATCCCCATGCCTTCGCCGAATAATCTCCGATATTTAAATCGATGATGATTTCAATTTCTTTTTCTGCTAAAATCTCGGCGGCGTTTTCTTCAGAAAAATTCAGTGGTTCGCCATATTTCATCAGATCAATTTTATTTAGCTCGCCTTTAAAACTTAAATCCACTTTTCCCGGATCCATAAAAGCGCCTGAAGCACCAAGAGCACTTAAAATCCTTCCCCAGTTGGCATCTTCTCCAAAAAATGCTGATTTCACCAAGCTTGAAGTTATGACTGATTTCGCCAGTATTCTAGCACTTTCTTTGGTTGATGCACTACTTAATGTAACTTTTAAGAGCTTTGTTGCGCCTTCCCCATCTCTTGCGATGGAAATTGATAAATATTCCAAAATTTCATGTAAAGCATTTTTAAATATTTTATAGTTTTCATCTTCATTGACAATATGATTGTTCATAGCTGTTTGGTTGCTTAATAAAAGCACCATGTCATTTGTTGAAGTGTCTCCATCTACAGAAATCATGTTGAAAGTATCTTTGACGACTTCGCTTAATGCTTTTTGCATCAAGTCTTTTGAAATATTGATATTTGTAGTTAAAAACGACAACATAGTAGCCATATTAGGGTGAATCATTCCAGATCCTTTTGCCATTCCATTTATGACTATTTTTTCATTATCAATTGTAAATTCTACACTGCCATGCTTTTTAAAAGTGTCAGTAGTCATGATTCCTTCAGGAATGTTGATGATGTTTTCTTCTGTAAGTGTAGGGCCGATTTCTTTTATTCCGTTTTCGATTTTTTCCATAGGTAGATGAACGCCGATTACTCCTGTTGATGAAACCAAAATAGAGTCTTCATCGATGTTTAAATTTTCTGCTGCTAAAGCGCACATTTTTTTGGCGTCATCATAACCCCTTTGTCCTGTTGCAGCATTGGCGTTTCCCGAATTGACGATAATCGCTCGAATAGAGTTGTTTATTTTGCTTCTTGATAATATCACTGGAGCTGCCGCAGTTAAATTCTCTGTGAAGGAACCGGCAGCGATGCAGTCTTTTTCCGAGTATATTACAGATAAATCGAAATTTTTATACTTTACTCCCGAGTGAATGCTATTGCCTAAAAATCCTTTAATAGTCTTTAATTTTTTTTCTATCATATTTTTTCTCCTCTTTATTAAATGTAGAACAGATCGAAATCAATTCCCGTAGTTTCATCTAATCCATACATGATGTTCATATTTTGAATAGCTTGTGAACTTGCACCTTTCATTAAATTGTCTATAGTCGAATAGATAACTAATGTTTCTGATAAATTGTCATATTCAAAATGTATGAAGTTTTTATTTGATCTATTTACATCTTTGGTAGATGGAATAAAATCAACTAATTCAATAAAATGTTCATCTTTGTAATAGTTCTGATATATATTTTGAATATTTTCTACAGTCGTTCCATTCTTCAAATTCACATAAATTGTTGAATAAATTCCTCTAGTAGCCGGGACGATGTGGGGACTGAACAGGAAACTGATTTTTTTACCTGTAAATTTTTTAATCGTTTCTACGACTTCGGGGCTATGTCGATGAGTCCCGGTTTTATATGCATAAGTACTGTCCTGCACTTCTGAAAAAAGAAAATTTTGACTTTCTTTTCTTCCTGCACCGCTTACTCCGGTTTTTGAATCTACGATAATCTTACCTTCAATAACATCTTCTTTAATAAGTGGATATAAAGGTAAAATCATTGAAGTCGGGAAACATCCGGGATTCGCTACATATTGTGCATTCTTAACAGCTTTTCTGTTGATTTCCGGTAAACCATAGGCAAAATCTTTAATCGAATTCTTTATAAGATGATCAAATCCGTACCATTTTTCATAAACATTATGATCTTGAAGTCTAAAATCTCCTGAAAGGTCGATGATTTTAATGCTTCTATCAATAGTTTTAATTTTTTTTACATATCTCATACTGATTCCGTGAGGAAGAGCCAAGAATACTAAATCAACTTTTGATAATAAAGGATATGTCGATTCTTCATCTAGTAAGACATCATCAATCATTCCCGAGAATTTCGTGTAGATTTGCGAAAATATTTTGCCGGCAAATCTGTTGGAACTTAAAAAGACTATTTCAGCATGTGGGTGTTTTTTCAATAATGAAACGAGCTGCATACCACTGTAACCTGTAGCTCCATAAATACCGATTTTCATAAAACCACTCCTTTGATTTGTATAATTATACATGTAGATTTAAATAAAATCAATATTAATCCAAAATATATTGCATAAATAATTGTTTGAGTGTATAATTAACAAAAATATTGATGAAAAAGAGAGTGGGGGAATAATGTATAAGAAAAAAGAAATGGTAAATCATCTTATTGAAGCGCTGCCTTATATTTTGAAATTTAAAGATAAGATATTTGTTTTTAAATACGGCGGAAGCATTATTGACAATGAAGAAAATAAAAATGCTTTTGTAGAGGATATTTCTTTATTGATACATCTTGGAATGAAAGTGATAATAGTTCATGGTGGAGGAAAGCACATTAATAGACGACTAGCTGAAAAAGGTATTGAAACTGCTTTTCATAAT
>JAYENG010000261.1:0-6915 GCA_034721975.1 Bacillota bacterium | reverse complement strand
TGAGAAAAATCGCAGGAGATTTAAAGATTCTATTGATCGGAGGAAGCATACCGGAAAGAGAAGGAGACAAGATATACAATACTTCATATATCATCAATGAAGATGGGGATGTAATCGGCAAGCACAGAAAAGTTCATTTGTTTGATATCGATGTCAAGGGAGGAATCACTTTCTTTGAATCTCATTCATTGACTGCAGGAGACGAGATAGCTGTTGTCGATACATCTTTTGGGAAAATAGGGGTGGCCATATGCTACGACATTCGATTTCCTGAGCTATTTAGAAAGATGGTATTAGATGGTGCGAGATATCTTTTTATTCCTGCTGCATTCAATACAGTGACGGGTCCTGCTCATTGGGAAATACTAACTAGAGCAAGAGCTCTTGATAATCAGGTGTATTTGGCAATCGCTTCACCTGCAAGAAGTAGTGAATCAAGTTACAAAGCATATGGTCATTCGCTGATTGTTGATCCATGGGGTGAAATTGTAGATCAGCTCGATGAAAAAGAAAGTATTTTAGTGGTTGAAATCGATCCCGATATGGTTGATAATGTTAGAGGAGAGTTACCGATCTTAAAACACAGAAAACCATTGGTTTACGAATAATATGGTTGAGAGTGAAATAAGAAAATGCTATCATTGATGATGAAGCGAAAATTATTTTAGGAGGGTTTAGTATGCATGTAAAATTGTTTATTCCAGGTCCTGTAGACGTGGCTGAGGATGTACTTCAAAAAATGGCGACACCTATGATCGGTCATAGAACGAAGGACGCTTCTGCGTTACAAAAAAGTATTTCCGATAAGATGAGAAAACTGATGTACACAGAGAATGAAATTTTATTATCAACATCTTCTGGTTCAGGTTTGATGGAAGGTGCAGTGCGTTCATGTACTCGTAAAAAAGCAGCATGTTTTTCTGTAGGAGCTTTCGGCAAGAGATGGTATAAAATGGCTGAAGCCAACAATGTTCCAGCGGATCTATTTGAATCCGAGGCCGGTCATCCTACAACTCCAGAAATGGTAGAAAAAGCTTTGGCGACAGGAGAATACGATTTAGTAACTGTCACTCATAATGAGACTTCAACTGGAGTGATGAATCCAGTAGGTGAAATCTCAAAAGTAATGAAAAAATATCCTGATGTGATATTTTGTGTAGATACTGTTTCTTCATTGGCGGGAGCTAAAATTCCTGTAGATGAGTGGGGAATCGATATTTGTATTGCATCAACACAAAAGTGCTTGGGATTACCTGCAGGACTCGCTATTACGAGTTTTTCCGAAAAAGCTGTGAAAGCTGCAAAAGAAGTGGAATTTAGAGGCATGTATTTAGACTTGTTATTACTATATGAAACAATTCAAAAGAAAAATTATCAGTATCCATCAACACCTTCATTATCTCATATGTTTGCACTAGATTATCAACTCGACAAGATTTTAGAAGAAGGTCTTGACGAGAGATTCAACAGACATGAAGAAATGGCTAAATACGTTAGAGCGTGGGCTATGAAGAATTTTGATTTATTTGCTGAAGATGGATACAGATCAAATACATTGACTACTGTTCTTAATACCAAGGGAATCAGTGTTAAAGAATTAAATGAAAAATTAGGGGAAAGAGGATTTATGATTTCCAATGGTTACGGAGACTATAAAGAAAAAACTTTCCGAATTGCCCATATGGCAGATACCACTTTAGACGATTTAAAAGAATTGATTGGGCACATCGAAGATATTTTAGATCTTTAGAGGAGGTCATTATGATTAGAATAATTGCTAATGACGGAATCGACCAAAGTGCAAAAGAGCATTTAGAGTCGATGGGATATGAAGTAGATACTAATCATTATGAAATTGAAGAATTAAAGGCTGAATTGACAAAAACTCAGGTTTTAATTGTAAGAAGTGCAACAAAGATAAGGGAAGAATTGATTGACATTGCAAAAGATGCTGGCGCTTTAAAACTAATAATCAGAGGAGGCGTAGGTATTGATAATATAGATTATAAATACGCTGAATCTGTAGGAATAACTGTTAGAAACACACCTAATTCTTCATGCATGTCGGTTGCTGAAATCACCATAGGTCATATATTTGCCATTGCGAGAAATATTTTCATTTCAAATGTAACGATGAGAAATGGAGAATGGAACAAAAAGCAATATAAGGGAATTGAACTTAATGGCAAGACCTTAGGTCTTCTAGGGTTTGGACGGATCGGCAAAGAAGTTGCTAAAAGAGCATATGCACTGGGCATGAACATTCAGTATTATCAACGCAAGGGTAAAGCAGAGGGATTCGACAATTATAATTATGTCGATTTCGACACCTTGATTTCAACTTCTGATTTTATTTCGGTGCATGTACCTTTTAATAAAGGACAAAAGCCGTTGATAGGCGAAGTGGAAATGGGAAAAATGAAAGATGGCGTTTTTATCGTCAATACAGCAAGGGGCAATGTAGTTGATGAAGATGCATTGGTTGAAATGCTCGATAAAGGTAAAATTGCTGCAGCGGCTCTTGATGTGTTCAAAGAAGAACCGCTTAAAAAGGAAAAAATCATGAATCACACAAAAATTTCCTTAACTCCTCATATCGGAGCTTCTACAAAAGAAGCGCAAAAGAGGATTGGAAAAGAAATAATTGAATTAATAGAAAACTTTAAATTTTAAGGAGGACTATAATGGCTGTAGTTAGACCGTTTAAAGGAATCAGACCAAAGATGGAATTGGTTGAGAAGGTGGCTTCATTACCTTATGACGTCATGAACAGAGAAGAAGCGAAAGAAATGGCGAAAGGCAATGAATTATCGTTTTTACATGTTGTCAGATCAGAAATCGATCTAGATGAATCAATCGATTCACATGATGAAATTGTATATAAAACTGCAAGAAAGAATTTAGATAAATTTATCGATGATGGTATTTTAGTGCAAGATGAAACACCTAAGTTCTATATTTACAGACAATTGATGAACGGTAGAGTTCAAACAGGATTAGTCGGATGCACATCTATCGACGATTATATGAATGATATCATCAAGAAACATGAATTTACACGTCCCGAAAAAGAAGTCGATAGAATCAACAACTTTGATAATACCGATGCTAATACAGCTCCGATATTTTTAACTTACAGAAAAAATGACGAAGTAAACAAGATTATCAACGATTGGATTAAATTCCATATGCCAGTATATAACTTTACTTCAGAAGATGATTTTACACATATCATTTGGACAATCGACAATGAATCGATTATCGATGAATTGAATAAACTGTTTGAAACAATAGAGTATTTATATATTGCGGATGGTCATCATAGATCAGCATCTTCTGTAAAAGTAGGCGAAAAAAGAAGAAAAGCGAATCCTGAGTACACCGGTGAAGAAGAGTTCAATTACTTCATGTCTGTAATTTTCCCTGATGAAGATTTATTTATCATGGATTACAACCGTGTGGTCAAGGATCTTAATGGGCACTCAGTTGATGAATTCTTTAAGTTGGTTGAAGAAAAATTCGAGATTGCTGAATACACAGGTGAAGGGCAATACAAACCGATGGAGAAAAAAACATTCGGTATGCATATAGATAATAAATGGTATGAATTAAAAGCTAAAGAAGGAATCTTTGATTCAAACGATATAATCGATAGGTTGGATGTTTCGATTCTTCAAAACAATTTATTAAATCCGATTTTAGGAATAGACGATCCAAGGACAAACAAAAGAATAGATTTTATCGGAGGAATCAGAGGGCTTTTAGAACTTGAAAGAAGATGCAGTGTAGATATGAAAGTCGCTTTTTCAATGTATCCTACAACAATGGATGATTTATTGTCTGTTGCTGACGCGGGAACAGTTATGCCCCCAAAATCAACTTGGTTTGAGCCAAAATTAAGAAGCGGATTGTTCGTACACAGGTTAAATGACTAAAAGAGGTTTGTATTTACAAGGCGGCGGTACAAAAGGAGCTTATCAGGCAGGAGTGTTGTCTGCTTTTTCAGAAAGAAAAGTACAATTTGAAGCGATTTCAAGCACTTCCATTGGAAGTATAACGGGATATTTTGTAGCGACAAATCAATTTGATGAACTTAAGTATGAATGGCTCAACATGATATTTCCTGACAGCGAAACAACCGAAGATGGATTATTTTTCAACAATGAATTTTTATTGGATATTTTAAAAAAGTATTCAGTAAAAAATTTGACAGTAAATCATTGGTATGTCAATTATGCTGTCGTCAATAATCAGTTGATGGAAAATCGTTATGAGGATTTAATAGATTCAAGTAGTGAAGATAGATTGAAGTACATTGATTATTCATCGAAGTTGCCTATCAGAGACGAGAATAAAAAATTCGATTTAAATCTTTATGAAGGCATGAATATTGATGGTGGATTGATCAATAATGCATTTGTTGAACCTTTACTAGATCTCGATTTTGATGAAATAATCGTGATTCCATTAAATAATGAATTCGATGAATCGAAATTTAAGATGTTCAAAGGTAAAGTCACTGTCATGTACCCTCCAAAATCGTTTAAACCTGGAGATACAACAAAAATAGATAAGAAATTTATTAGTGAATGGTTTAAAATTGGATATGAAGAAGGAATGAAAATGAAGCACTCCTAGGAGTGCTTCATTTATTAAATGTTTATGATGTTTCTCTTGTATAATCTGTACATTTCCTTGATGCTGACAATTTCCTCAGAGATTTCTATTTGAATATCCGAAGTTTTGCTGTTGTCGTTTTCTTTCATGACTTCATAGAGTTGAGTAAATAACGACTTTCTTGCAAAAGTATCTTTCATGAGATAGATTTTTTTATCTAGGATTTCATCCCATTTCATTTTATCGATCTCGTTCATAGTATCATTTTCATGAAGAGGAACCATTTCTCTTAAAAGTTCGATATTTCTAGGAATGATTCTTTCTTTCAATTCAGTCAACCATTGTGATTCTATTCCGGCAAAATATGATTTAATAATGATTTCTGAGAAAATATCATCTTTAACTAAAAGGTTTTTATTATCTGTTGTTTCATATTGTTGGATGTTCTCCCAAACCGTTTTTGGAGGTTTACCATATAATAGATTTCTTTCTTCATCTGAATATTCTTCAAAAACATCTCTTTCAGATCTAAATTCTTTGTCTGTTTTCAAATAAACAGCAGGTTCGTTTGCTTTTTTATTGAGTTCGTTGTATAAATCTTCAGCAGACATGTTTTTTTCAATAATAGTAACTTCAATTGCATCAAGCATAGTTTGAACTGTAGCTGCAGTAGCTAAATATGTGTTTGTATTTGGATTAGGAGATCTGAGTTCGAATCTAGTAGCATAAGTGTTGTCGAGGTCTCTTACTAAACCGATAAGTACTGTCCTGTTTCTTGAAGGAATCTCAGGAGAGTGACCTAAAGAACAAACTGTACATACAGGAGCTTCAAATCCAGGTTTTAATCTATTGAAAGCATCGTTTGTGGAAGTTACAAAAGGATTAATGAGATTATAATTATTAAGAATTCCAATCAAAGCTGCATAACCGAATCTGTTGATAAAATCGGAATCCATTTTCCTAGGAGAAAACAGGTTGAATACTTCTCCGTTCTCCAATTCCAGTGTAATACCGACATGATGGTGTTCACCACTGCCAGCTACACCTTCTATCGGCTTTGCTTTAAATGTAACAACCAATCCATGCTTGGTAAATGTATCAGTAACAATATCTTTCGCGAAAATTTCATTATCAGCTGATTGCAGAGCTAAATCAAATTTCCAATCCATTTCAATCTGTTGCATTATATGAGTGAAATAGTTGCTGCTTTTTAATTTAGAAGCTACACCGCCGACTTCTTTATGTCCCATCTCAGGTTCAAGACCAAAACGCTCTAGAAGCATCAAAGATTCCTCCATGGCAGCTCTTACTGATCCTATTGTTCTTTGCCAATATTGTTCTTTCAACGCTTGAGCTGTAATAAGTTTTTCTTCATCAGCTCGATTGTCTGGAGATTTCACCCATAATTCAAGTTCGGTCGCAAGGGTAAGATTCACTTTTTTAATAGGGCTGGTTAGACCCAGTTCTTTACTTAATTGAGGTTTTTCATTAAAATAACCTTTTATTTTTTTATCCAAAACTTCTGTAGCTTTTTTTAAGATGCTTCTTGAACAGACGAATTTATCATCGTGAACTAAAAAGGCAGGTATGACTAATGTTCCGATTGGCTGATGAGTAATTGGGTGGATATTTAAGTAGTTGTAATCTACAACCCATTTAACTTCAGTATCAGGCACCATATCGACTTTTGCGTTATTAATGTCGGCAATGCATGGTAAAACGGCACTTGAGCCATCTGTCTGTATTCCTATTTTAATAAATTTTTCAAAATCATCAATAATTGAATTGATTGGAATTTTTTCATCGGTATGGTGATTTCCAAGGTCGACAGATTGAAGTGAAACAAATTCAATTTGTTGGTTCTGAGTAATTATTTCCTTAATTTCTGCAAGAGAATTTTTTCTTGGATCAATAAAATAAAGTTTATTCATGGTTGCCTCCTTAATAAATATGAATAATTATAACATAAATTTAATAATTGTAAATAGACGTTTTCAGAAAAACCTCTTTAATGTTGAATATGCTATGAACTATTTGATTTCAACATTATATAAAGTTCGTGTTTTTGAATATTTTATAGATAGATGCAACTAAAATCAAAATTATTGGACCAAGAATAATACCGAATACTCCAAGAAGTCTGATACCGACATAAATGGATATCAATGTCAATAGTGGGTTGATTCCTATTTGTGTACTTAATATTTTAGGTTGAAGTATTTGTCTTGTTATTGTTGCAACAAGATAGATAACCAATAGGAAAAGAGCCATTTGATAATAAGAATTAAGAATTTCTAT
>JAYENG010000260.1:0-6936 GCA_034721975.1 Bacillota bacterium | reverse complement strand
AAACCTATATTAATTAATGGCGTAAGACAAGTTGGTAAAACATGGATTGTTAAAAATTTTGGTGGAAACAATTTTGAAACAATGATATATATCAATTTTGACACCGAACCTAGTTATTGTGATATTTTTAAGAAATCAAAAAATCCAGAAAAAATTATTTTTGAATTATCTCTAATATTTCATCATAAAATTGATATAGAAAACACATTGTTTTTTTTCGATGAGATTCAAGAATGCAACGAAGCACTCAATTCATTAAAATATTTTTATGAATCAGAATCAGGTTATAATGTTATTGCAGCTGGATCATATTTGGGGATTACTCTATCTAAAGGAAGTTCATTTCCTGTTGGCAAGGTTGATATAATTGAAATGAGACCGATGACTTATAAAGAGTTTTTATTGGCAAATGATGAAGACATGTTAGTAGATTATATGGAAAAATACAATGAAAAAATATCTATTACTGAACCTATATTTCAAAAAATGATGCTTTATTTCAGGGAATACTATATTGTGGGAGGTATGCCTGAGGCTGTTTCTAAATGGGTGCAGGAGAAAAATGTTGATTCTATAGAAAAAGTTCAAATAAATATACTTAATTCTTATCAAAGAGATTTTGCAAAGTATCCAGAGCGTAGAATCATGCCGAAAATTATAGATGTTTGGGAAGCTGTTGTCGGCCAACTTTCTAGAGAAAACAAGAAATTTAAATACAGTGAAATAAAAAAGAGTGCAAGAGCTAGAGAATATGAAGAAGCTTTGAATTGGCTGATAGCTGGTAATTATATAAAAAAAGTATCAAGGGTCAGTAAGCCGTTAATCCCATTAAAAATTTACAGTGACGAAAGAAACTTTAAAATATATTTTGCAGATACAGGATTACTGAGAGCAAAGGCTGAATATCCTGCGTCTGCATTCAGTGAAATTAATGATAATAAAAATTTCCAGTTTAAAGGTGTGTTGGCTGAGAATGTTGTATTACAAGAACTTGAATGTATAAGTACTAAGAGTATATATTCATTGTCAACTGTAAATAATGAAATCGACTTTATCATTCAAGTGGATCAAAAGATATATCCTGTTGAAGTTAAGTATGGTAATAATATTCATTCAAAAAGTCTGACAAAATTTTTAAAAGGTAATACCGATATTATTGGAATTAGATATTCGATGAAGAATCTATCGTTTGATGGTAGAATATTAAATATTCCGTTTCCGATGATTAGTGAGACGATAAGATTGATTCGGAATTTTGTTTAATTGATAGTAACGATAAATAGAGCTTTACCATAGGTGAAGCTCTACCGCTTCATAGCTATAATTTATTTGATCATAGATAATAGATGATTGCAAAATAGAGTAATAGAAAAACGTTAATGAATTAACGATTACACGAAAAAAAAAAGCGAATCAAAAAAAGGTGAATTATTTAATTTTAAAATTCAATAAGAATTCATTAAGCAGTAGATTTAAAAGCACGTAAATGATTTAAATGATTGGATCTGGCCATGATTAAAACTCCAATTAATTGAGTGATACCAGCAAGCAAAATGACTGATTTTAATGATTGAGTATTTCTAAATTGGGATCCTCTTATATTTATCAAGTCCTTTAATTGAGCAATGGAACGTTCGCATACAGTTCTCTTTTTGTAAAGGTTTATCCAGATGTCGGTATTCTTCATCGATTGCAATATTAACCTTACGACCATAAATAGCATCTGAACATGGATGGTTACAATCGTCGGCATAAATGATTTCACCATTTAGTGCGTGAGTTTTGATTAAAGGGCATCCATAAGAGAATCTGTCAGCTCTTTTATCACTACGGATTGGACCAAGTGATTTCATTGGTAAATTGGTTTTGCGACAAATTAGATTACCTTCAGAATTGAAAAAGAAATTATTTTTTTCATTGTCTTGAGAGTAGTTGTAAGTTTGACACTTTGAACAGTTGTTTCGTTGATTTAGTGGAATGATAGGGATGATATTTTTTTTAGAAATGTATTTATAATTATCGTATCCATCAAACCCTGAATCGGCTAAAAAGAAATCTATATGTTCATAAGATTGTTTAGTAAAAAAGAGTTCTAATGATGGTATTAGCGTTGTAGAATCATATTCGTCTTTAACTTCTGCAGGGAAAACGTCGAATTGAAAACGAATACTGGGCCTATGATACAACCAGTATCTCTTCGTACTCGGGGTCATTAAAACAAGTCAAATATGGTAGGAACAAGGGCCATGACCTTCTTGCGCAAATTAATCCAGCCCTATTATTTGGAGAAACATCTAATCTACCCTTTTATTATAGAAAGCTGCTGGCAAATATACCTGATGTAAAAACCTTGAAAAATCTCTTGGCAGATATGGACTTTCTGGAATTTGGTAAAGTAAAGCTGGTTATGGAACGTGGTTTCTACAGTGAATCTAATATTAATGTACTGTATCAGCATCACATAAAGTTTTTATTGGCAGTAAAAGATATGATATAAATTTATCGATTATTTTGTTTGATATAGATAAATTTAAAAATGTAAACGATACTTATGGACATGGAATAGGGGATATTGTACTAAAAGAAACTGCAACTACGGTTATGGATAATATAAGGGTCAATGATCATTTATTTAGAATCGGCGGAGATGAATTCCTGATTTTATTGCCGAATACTGAATTGGAATATGCTGCATTAGTAGCTAAAAAACTTAGAAAGATTGCTGAAAACAATGAATATGCTGATACAAAAATAAAAAACATAACATTCAGCATGGGAGTGGCGCAATATAATGCAGATGAATCGGTTGAAGAATTTGTAGCCAGGGCAGATATCACGATGTATGGAGCAAAAGAAACAGGTGGAAATAAAGTTGTGTCGGGATAGCGAGAATACTCTCATTATGTAAGTGGGGGATGATTTGACACAGATATTGTTTTGATGTAGAATCAATTGAACGGGGAGCCGGTATTAACCGGCTGAGAGGAAACTGTTAGCTTTCGACCCTTAACCTGATTTGGATAATGCCAACGGAGGGAAATGCTTTGACGATATGGTCTTTATCCTTTTGGGGGATAAAGACTTTTTTTTTGGAGGTGTTGCATATGGCTAAGGTAAATATGAGTTTACAGGTATTGCCGGCGGTTGTAGAAGCGGAAATTTACCCTATTGTCGACAAGGTTATCGAAATGATTGATGCTTCTGGTCTTCGTTATGTTGTCGGTCCTTTTGAAACGTCAATAGAGGGCGAACTTGATGAACTTTTTGAGATTGTTAAAAAAGCTCAGAATATTTGCACAAAACTTGGTGTGGATAGAGTTGTTTCCATCGTGAAGATTGACTATAGGAAAGAGGGAGTAACGATTGATGAAAAAATTTCAAAATATCGGTGATCGGTGGATTCCCGGCTTTTTTATTGCTGTAATTCTTGTGATTTGGGAATTAATAGTTCGGGTGGGTTGGATTGAAAGATATATTTTGCCTTCTCCGAGCGATATCGTATTGGCGCTTAAGGGGAATTTTGGGATTATCATTAGCCATAGCTTAGTTACTTTGTTTGAAGGAATGTCAGGACTGCTTGCAGCTATTGTAGTTTCGTTTTTAATGGCGATTTTAATGGATCGGATCGTCATAGTGAAAAAGGCTATCTATCCGTTACTGGTGATATCTCAAACAGTACCGATTATTGTTATTGCACCTTTGATAGCAATGTGGTTTGGTTTTGGAATAACGCCGAAGATATTTGTTGTGATTTTAGTTTGTTTTTTTCCAATCACTATTAGTCTATCTGAAGGTCTTCAATCGGTGGATGAGGATTTGATTAATCTTCTTAGATCTATGGGAGCTAACAAGATTCAGATATTTAAAAAAGTTAAATTCCCGTATATATTACCGCAGTTTTTTTCAGGTTTAAAAATAGCGGCTACATACAGTATTATGGGAGCGGTTATCGGAGAATGGTTAGGTGGCAAAAGCGGATTGGGTGTTTATATGCTTAGAGCACGACATTCATTTACGTTAGATAAGGTCTTTGCTGCCATTTTAGTTATTGTAATTTTATCGATGGGAATATTTTATGCGATTAGTTTGTGGCAGCGAATAGTGATGCCGTGGACTAAACTGAAGGAGGAAGAATAGACATGAAAAAAGTGATGATTTTAGGGCTGTTGTTAATTTTGGTATCAGGTGTGACTGGTTGTAAGACAGAAGCTGAAATTACAGATGTTACTATAGTTTTGGACTGGGTTCCTAATACGAACCATACAGGGATGTATGTTGCTAAGAATTTAGGTTATTACGAAGAATTGGGATTAAATGTTGAAATTATTCAACCCTCAGAAGGAGGCAGTGCAGATTTAATCGCTGCTAATCAAGGAGATTTCGGAGTTAGCTATCAAGAACAGGTGACTTATGCAAGGACTGCTAAAAATCCTTTGCCGGTTAAAGCGATAGCGGCAATTATCCAGCATAATACATCAGGATTTGCCTCTCCTATGGAAAAGGGAATTGTGGATCCCAAAGACTTTGAAGGCAAAAGATATGGTGGATGGGGTTCACCTATGGAGAATGCTGTTATCAAAGGTTTAATGGATGTTGATGGTGGCGATTTCAATAAGGTTGAAATGGTTGATCTCGGTGCATTAGATTTTTTTGCGGCAGTGAAGGATCATGCAGATTTTACATGGATTTATTATGGTTGGGACGGCGTAGCCGCGGAGCTTAGAGATTTCCCAATAAACTTTATTCTTTTGCAGGAAATTGATGAAAATTTAGATTTTTACACACCTGTAATTATAGCTAGTGAAGAAATGATTGATACAAATCCTGAGCTCATTGAGAAGTTTATGGAGGCGACAGCCAAGGGATATGAATATGCGATTGAAAATCCTCAAAAAGCAGTTGAAGAGCTTTTAAAGGATGCACCGGAAATTGATCGTGAAATGGCTATAGCTTCACAGAAATATCTTGCGAAGCAGTATATGGCAGAGGCAAGCCAATGGGGAATCATGGACGTTAGCGTTTGGAACAATTATGGTAAATGGATGTATGAAAGAGGTCTTTTGGAAAATCCGTTGGAATCTGAAAGGGCGTTCACTAATGAATTCTTACCTAAAAGATAAGGTGCTGGAAGTAGTAAAAATTTCAAAGGATTATAATGGTGAGTTGATTTTTAAAGATATATCTTTATATCTTTCCAAGGGAGAATTTGTTTCTATTTTAGGGCCGAGTGGCATTGGAAAGAGTACACTTTTCGATGTGATATCAGGTTTGAAAAAACCCAAATCAGGAAAATTTTTAATTAATGGAACAGACGAGACAGAGCGGACGGGGATTGTCAGCTACATGCATCAGAAGGATCTTTTGCTTCCATGGCGAACGGTAGTGGAAAACGGTGCTGTCCCTCTAGAAATCAAAGGAATGAAAAAGAAAGATGCCATGGATAAAGTAATGGAAAAACTTGATATATTCGGGTTGCAAGAGCATAAAGATAAATATCCTTCGCAATTGTCAGGAGGAATGAAACAGCGCGCTTCCTTGCTTCGGACTTATATGTTCTCGAAGGAAGTGATGCTCCTCGATGAACCTTTTGGAGGATTGGATGCATTGACTAAACACAAGATGCAGGATTATCTTTTGAAAGTTCAAGAAAAAATAAAAGCATCAATTTTATTTATTACTCATGATATTGAAGAAGCCGTTTTTTTGTCAGATAGAATATATATTCTCAATGGGAATCCTGCAAGGATTGTCAAGGAAATTCAAGTGAATATAGAGAGGCCGAGGACCGATGAGATGATGTCTACTATACAATTCAATAACATAAAACGTGAAATCATGACATTGTTATAGGAGGAAGAATATGAGTTTATTTGATAGTGCTGCAAAAAATTATGATGCTTGGTATCAAACGAAAATGGGAAGTTTTGTAGATCGCGTTGAAACGGAGTGTGTGCTGAAGCTATGTGATTTACCCAAGGGATCGAAGATTTTGGATTTAGGATGCGGCAGTGGTAATTTCTCGATAAAACTTGCTAAATTAGGGTATGAAGTTGTCGGAATTGATCTTTCAAGAGAAATGCTGAGTCTTGCCAGTGAAAAAGCCCAAAATGAAGGATTATCGATTGAATTTCATGAAATGAATGTTTATGATATTAAATTTGATGATGAATCTTTCGACGGCGTTATTTCCGTAGCGGCCATTGAGTTTATTCCAAAGATTCAAAAAGCAATGGATGAGTTGATGAGAGTGGTAAAAAAGGGTCATCCGATTATAATCGGAACAATCCACAAGGATAGTTCATGGGGTAGAATGTATGAGTCGGATGAGATGAAAAAAAATTCAGTTTTCAAATATGCCATTCTTAGGACTATGAAAGAGATGCAAAAATATTATCCTGATAGTCTAGTTGATACGGATGAATGTTTGTTTTTGCCTCCGATGACAAAAGAGGATGAAATCACAAGGGAAAATGATTTAAAATTGAAATCTTCCGGTGAAAAAGGCGGATTCATATGTTTAAAATGGATTAAATGATAAAAATACCGATAATTGATTTTATCGGTATTTTTATATATGATATCAAGCATCGAATTTTACTTTGAATGTCGCATATAGATTTACAAAGGACAATGCATATACCAAAAGAATCTAAATTATTCATGGAAATAATAAATATTAAAAGTCATTCAATTGAAAAAAATAAAAAAGAGTTCAGCAATAGGATTTTGTTGTATAAATACTGCAATATTATTTGACTATTCCCAATTTGCCGTTCAAATATGATAGTATTCAAATAAAGAGTGTGATTTTTAAAGGCGAGGAGAGATAAATTTGAAAATAATCCATACAGCCGATTGGCATATAGGAAAATTGGTTCATGGTCTACATATGACAGAAGATCAAGAATATTTATTGAAGCAGTTCGTCCGATTGGT
>JAYENG010000259.1:0-6994 GCA_034721975.1 Bacillota bacterium | reverse complement strand
CAATTGAAAACAATGTATCGATCATCAGACTTGAAACCCTTGCAGGTATCAGACAAACGGCAAAGACAAGCCGTAAAAATGCAAAAAATCTGCACACATGGTCATTCTACCGCTTGGCAAACTACATTGAGTACAAGGCTTTTCTTGCAGGAATCAAAGTTGAATACGTTGACCCTGCCTACACGAGTCAGGCTTGTCCTGTATGCGGTCAACTCAACAAGGCCAAAGGTAGAAACTACACCTGTGGATGTGGATACCACGCCCACAGAGATTTAGTCGGTGCGATGAATATCATCAAAGCACCTGTGATTGCTGGCGCTGCATAGCAGTAGGCTTTCAGCCCACGTGGCTATATGCCCTGACGTGGGACGGGGTGATGACACACCCCTAGAACTCAAGGTCAAACTCCGATAGCAGAAATGCATTTCGGTTCAATCACTTGAGAATCCCCCGAATTTATTCGTGGGGAGTGTCAACGCCTCAAGTTAGAAACTCATTGAATGCTCAATTGAGATATTTAGTATCAAATCCAAAACATCCTTCTCTGCAAACAAAATTAAATATATTTGCATCAAACAAATATAAAACCAATGTATTCGAAGGCAGAATTACGAATAAATACAAATTTTTGTGGAAATATATAGAAGGTAAAGTAATACTACTATTAATTGCAGGAAATCATGATGTTGAAGAAGGTAAAAAGTAGACTAACTTAATAGTATGATCTACTTTTTTTATTTATACTTTTACATGTCTAAAATCATTGATATTTCAATTTTTTCTGATATAATAAATCGATTAAATCAAGCAACACTTTATAATGAAAGGAAAACAAATCATGTCATTTTATAAATTAGGAATTAAAAACGATCTGGTATATATTCTAGAGAATCAAAACATATTCACTCCAACACCAATTCAGTCCTTGTGCATTCCTCTCGCATTGGCCAAAGAAAATCTGATTGCTGAAGCGCAGACAGGAACAGGTAAAACACTTGCTTTCCTATTGCCGATGTTTCAAAATATCGATATCGACAGCAAACAGATTCAGGGGCTTGTCATCACTCCAACGCGCGAACTTGCAATTCAAATAACAAGTGTAGCAAAAGATCTTTCTGAGATTGGCAATATTGATATACTCGCTGCATACGGCGGACAAGACGTCAATGCCCAGCTTCATAAACTAGAAGGAAATGTTCAACTAGTCATCGGAACACCGGGACGGATTTTAGATCACATCAAAAGAGGCACCATTAACTTTGACCAATTGAAAACTCTTGTTGTAGATGAAGCAGATCAGATGTTTCACATCGGTTTTAAACCTCAATTGGATGAAATTTTAAGTCATTTACCTGATAATAAACAAACTCTGTGTTTTTCTGCAACAATAAACGATAATATAGATATTTTTTCAAATAAGTATCTTAAAGATGCAAAATATTTAAAAGCACCAAAAAAACAAATTACCCTCGATAACATCTCACAATTTGTTGTAGAAACGTCCAACAGAAGAAAGTTCGATGATTTTATAACAGTTTTAAAGAGAAATTATCCAAATAAGGCGATAATTTTTTGCAGAAGCAGAGTGGGCACTCATGTGCTTTATGAGCAAATGCTCGCTTTGGGTTATAACGTAGAATCACTACATGGAGCCTTGACTCAAGCTAAGCGTGAGTTTGTAATGAATGAATTCAGAAATGATAAAATCAAATTCTTGGTTGCAACCGATGTGGCGGCAAGGGGACTCGATGTAGAAGGCGTCACCCATGTAATCAATTACAATTTACCTGATGATCCTGAAAACTACGTCCACAGGATAGGTAGAACCGGCCGCGCCGGATATACAGGAGTTGCTTATACGATTTTCACCAGTAAAGATTCCAAAAGACTTGAAGCCATCGAATCTTTTATAGATATGGAAATCAAAAGAATTTGTGTGTCCGATAAAGTGAAATCAAAAAAATAAAGCAAGCACAAAATCCCATAATCAGTGGATTTTACGCTTGCTTTTTATTTGATTTCACCATTCGATTTAATAGTCACTTCATTATATGTAACTATCCTTTCTGCATTGATCATCGCTTTTTTAACAGCTACAGTCATACCAGAACAACAAGGCACTTCCATTTTTACTACCATAATACTGTTTATTTCATTATTAATAAAAATCTCCGTCAATTTATCAACATTATAATTATTATCATTCAATTTCGGACAAGCGATGATGATTGCATCATAGGTTTCTGAACCGCAGGACGATTTTCTTCACTTTTGGTTACTCATACTTTCATCTTTTATATAATAATGACATTATACGCAAGATGAAATCAGTAACTGAAGTTACAAAAGCTCAAAGAATTTAACCAGATGAGTTGATCTCATCGGCGACCAAATGTCCCATGGAAAATGCAGCTTGAATATTATACCCGCCCGATTCTCCATCGACATCTAAAACCTCTCCTGCAAAATAAAGTCTGGGAACTTTGCGAGATTCCAAGGTTTTCGAACTTATGTCTTTAAAACTCACTCCACCGCATGTAACCATCGATTCATTGATATTTCCCAGGGAATCTATTGAAAATTTTGATTCATGAAGAACTTCATTCAGTTTGTTTTTTTCTTTTTTATTCCACTGGATCAAAGGTTTTTCCGCATCTAGGTTATATCTTTTTATCAAGTAAATTGTTATTTTCTCAGGTAAAAACTCTCTTAACGCATTTTTTACAAGTTTTTTCTCATTCAATGCATCTATACCAAAGTTTAGTCTAAGTTCATCACCAGCTTTGAAATACCTTGAATTATCGATGATTATCGGTCCACTTAATCCTTTATGAGTAAAAAGCAGATCTCCTTTAGAAACATTTAACTTTTTATTACTTCTATATTGGGACATCTCAATTTCTTTTAAGGTAATACCGCTTAAATTCACAAGTTCGTCATCTTTTATATAAACCGGTGACAGCCCCATATTCAAAGGCTCTATAAGATGTCCTAATTTCTTGGCGAATTCATATCCATCGCCAGAAGTACCTAAAGAAGGATAAGTCATCCCTCCCGTGGCTATTATAAGATGTTTTGATTCATACTTTTCAGTTTCAGTATGTACTGTAAAATCTTCTGCATGTTCTATCTTTATCACTTTACTCTTTAATTTTATTTCACGCTTCATTTTCCTGAGTTTTCTTTCAAATATATTTACCAGATCTTTCGCCCTAAGCGATTTTGGAAAAACCTTTCCGTCGTCTCTAGTGACTATATCTAAATTGTTATCAATGAAAAATTCAATCAAGTCTTCGTTTGAAAACAAACTCAAAGACCTTTTAATGAACCTGCCTTCATTGTTGTATTTAGAAAAAAACTCTAGGATCGATCCAGAGTGTGTGAAATTACACTGACCGGCGCCAGAAACTAAAAGTTTCTTGCCCATTTGTTCATTTTTTTCCAACATCAAAACTTTCAGCTCTCTTTTCAGCTCTATCCCAGCCATCAGACCAGCAGGTCCCGAGCCGATTATTATAACATCATACATATCATTATCTCCCAAATACTTCTCTTTTAAAAAAATTATATCACTTTATTCTACCAAAACCATTTGCTATAGATAACAATTTCTTGATTTACTCTTATTTTTTTGTGTTCGCGCCTTATTCTGATTTGATTCGCCGATTCTCCATTATATTCTTTGTATTCTTCATTTCTAAGTTCTTCATCGGAATAATGAGTTTGAAAAACATACTTTTTAGTTCTCTTCACAGCCTCCGGATACATCATTCCATCAAAAAATGTAACTACCTTCGTTTCATTTCCATCCTCGAAAACCAAATAACTCTCATTATCTAAAGGCTGCATAGGAAAAAGATTCTTTCCAAATTTAAATTCAAATCCTAAATATCTATAATCACGATTTTTATAATCATAATCTGTAATAGTATATCTATATCTATCGGTGAAAGACTCTTCTATTAGAAGAGTTCCTCCTTCATACTCGATTTCAACTGGAAAACTTTCCAAAGGATACATTTTCAGCACTAGTTCATCAACGTAAATCGAGTCCATTTTACAAGCAATTTTCCTTATTTTTTTGACTTCGACCGGGAAAAAATCAATCTGACTGATTTCTTCTTGATTATCACTTCCAAAAAATATCTTTCTAAGCGGCTCGTCGTTGATCATGAAATCATTGTAATCAACATAAATATTATCACTATCTTTCGTCTCTACATAACTCAGTCTTGTCGCTGTGATTCCTTTTTCAAGATAAAGATAATTCAAAGTGATTTCTTCATCTTTATAAGGCAATAAAACCGTTTGCTGTTTTCCTATCTCGATTTTTTCAACAGCGTATCTATCGAACGGCAGTTCATAGCTCCACTTTCCTTCTATGATATCGCCGCTTTCATCTACTAATTGAGTAATCGTCACTTCGGCAACGCCGCTTTCAACATCTACAGGTTTAAAGCGAATCACTTCTCTATATATATTAAGGTTTTCAGATGATAAAGTAGATGAACCTGCATGGTAAAACGATTTGAAATTCTCATCTACATATTCTTTAGGTGCCATAGATTCATATAAATTCGATTTAAACTCTTTAAACAGCGTATCGGCATTTTCAATTTCAATCCCGTCTATATAATTGATTCTGAGTCTTCTCCCCGTTTCATCCTCTATACTATAGTACAAATATGTATTGAGCTCGTCTGTCACAAATCCCTCGATAGTTACTGCAATTTTCTGATCCCTTTCAATCATATCTAATCGATAGACGGGATTTCTATCTAAAATCTGATCGTAGTTCAAACTTTCCGCTAAAAACCATTCTGAGATTGTAAACTGATGATATGCAAATGCAACGCTAGATAGCATTAAAATTGCAGTTATCAGAACAAACAATCGTTTTCGATAAAAACTAAACCTAATCTTGTTTTGATGAAAAATCTCTTTCTCGATTTGTTTTTTCTCAAGTTTCAGCATTCTCTTCAGCTCTTTTTCAGTCACACGAATCGCCTCCTATAACATCTTTTAAAACTTCCATCGACCGTGATAATTTTGATTTTACCGTCCCTATGGGCATATCAAGTATTACGGCAATTTCACGTTGCCTGTATCCCATCAAATATTTTAAAACGACTAGATTCCTCTGCTCTTCATCAAGCAACAATAAAGCGTCTTTAATCTGGATGTTTTGCGAATAATCGACATCGATCACGCTAGTTGAATTCAGCCCTAAATTTTCTAAAGAAATTTTCTGCTTTTTTCTCATTCTGAACGTCTGATTGCATTCATTGATTATGATTTTAATCAACCAGCTCTTCACCTTTTTTCTATCTTTCACCTGATTTTCACTTTTTATTGCTTTCTCATAAGAGCTTTGCAGAATATCTTCTGCATCTTCATTATTGCGCATATAGCCATAAGCAATTCTATATAATTGATGATGATGATTTTTTATCACTTTTTCTATCACTTTTTCGCCCCCTACACTTTATAGATGCAACTTGTATGGTTTTCGTTCCAATTTATTTATTGTTTTATCTATCTTTCGAACAACAAAATTAATTATATAAAAAACTCTCCAGAATTTCCATCCCGAAGAGTTTTATTATTTTGATATTTTTTTTAAGATAAACAGCATCTTTTGATTATCTGTGCAATACTTTTGATATTTTTTTGTAAACAGGAATTGTGATAAGCGTCAATACTATTCCCTTTGCTAAATTAAATGGAATGATTGCATAAAATATCAACGTCTTCAGATCCACTATCAAACTATTGACCGCCGCCGCCATACCGATTATCGCTTCCATAGGCATGAAGGTCGTGTAAAACGGCAATAATATATAATAATTCGCCAATGCTCCAACAACAGCCATTGAAATTATTCCAACTATCATACCGATAATCGCCGTCTTTTTATCCTTTTTCTTAGAATACAGATACGCTGCTGGAAAAACGAATGCCGATCCTACGAGGAAATTTGCCAATTCTCCAACACCGCCTGTCGATGTTCTAAAAAGATGCAAGACATTTTTAACTAATTCAACCGCCACACCAGCTATAGGTCCTAATGCGAATCCCGTCATTATCGCCGGAATATCACTGAGGTCTATCTTTAAAAACGCTGGAAAAATTGGAATCGCAAACTCTATAAACATAATAATAAATGCGATTACACCCATTAAAGAGATTTTGATGAGTTTGTTTAAACTTGATGTTTGATTCATAATAATTGACTCCTTTCTTACTTCAGAGCACAAAAAAACGAGACAAAAATAGTCTCATCAGGTCAATAAGAAAGAAAATACACTCTTCTACCATCCAGACTATACTGTCGGCTCTGGAATCTAACCAGATCTGCCTATCGGCTCGCGGGCTTTACCGCCGGTAAGGGAATTTCACCCTGCCCTGAAGAACTTCTTTTATTCAGAAAAATGATATCATTATTTCAATCGACAGTCAACTTCCATTTTTGCATTTTTTACATATCCCAAATAAATCTCTACTGTGATGAAATGAACCAAATCCAAGAATTTCACACTTTTTCTCCAAATCTTCAAAAGGGCAAAAATCTAAACTGACTTTTAGTCCACACTCTGTACAAATCAAATGATGATGGTATTCTTTATTGCTGCACCTATATGTATAGTACATTTTTTCATTGATTTTAGTTTTATAAATCATTTCATTTTCTTCAAATAACTCAAGTGCTCGATAGGCAGTCGAAAAATTACTTGAAACCCTATCTTGAATTTCATCTATAGATATAAATCTGTATTCTTCTTTTATCAACAACTCAAGAATATTCACCCGGTATTTTGTACATTTTATATTATGTTCCTTCAATATTTGTAAAGAATCCACCATATCATCCCCATTGACATTTATAGTTGCATTATGTATTATATTATATATTACTTGCAAACCATTTGCAAACGGAGGAATTATATGAAAAAGCCACTATTACTACTTATTTTGCTGTTATCTGTCACACTCT
>JAYENG010000258.1:0-7098 GCA_034721975.1 Bacillota bacterium | reverse complement strand
CCTTTATGAAAGGTTTCAACCTTTCATAAAGGAGACCTTATAGAGAGCGTTGAAAATATGAAAAATGATAAGTATGTGGTGTTTAAGGATGAAATTAATCTATATGAGAACAATGCAAATATAAAGATGGACAATCTGTCCGAAGATGATATCAAGATAGTGATGACCGTTACTGATGAAATCGGGAGAGTGTTTGTGAGAGAATTCAGCAGTGAAAATGATTTCACCGGGGAGAGAGAGGTCTATTAAAGAATAATTGATAGAAGTGATGAAAAAGTCATTCAATGAGAATAGAAAGGGCTTTTTTAGTTGGTTAACGTATGATTATAGCATCGACTATAAAGCGATATTACCAGAGAGAAAAGGTGACTAAACAAATGATAAGGATAAAAAATGCGGTACTTCATATATTGGACAGGGATGCTGGAATGCCTGTCATATCAAAGGAACCATTGGAACTGAGAGTCGAAATGAAAGAGTATCTGTGCAATCATCTAGAGAAGTTCATGGACAGCGGTTCGATAAAAGAAGGACATTTCATTGAAGTTGCAGAAGAATTTTTGCAGGTGAATGAGGATAATTTCATGGAAACAAGTGCAAGGCTGGCTGGAAATTTCTATTCGTTCATGGAAGAGGAGGCGAATGTGCCCGATTCGGATCTCATCTACGTATACTTTGAATTCGCTGGAAAAATGCATATGGCGATGCTCAAATACAACTATAAAAGCGCATATGTGCATGATGTAGAGTACGATGGGGCGATAATCAGGAACAGATTGGTGAAGCAGATAAGAATCATAGCCAACGAAAAACAATCTGCCGATGAAGGATATATAGTAAATCTTGAAGAGATGAATGTGCAACTCATAGAAAAGAAAGTAGAGATAAACGGCAAGAAGGAAAACTACATTTCTGATCATATCCTTAATGTGGCTGCTGAACTTCCCCTAAAAGACCAACATAGGATAATAGAAGACACATGCAACAAGATAATCCAAAAGCAGGTCAGCGATCCTGTAAGCGGATATTTCAAGGTGGCTGATGCAGTGAGAAAATCCGTGGATGGGGAAGAGAAAGTCATAGATGTACAGAGATTCGTTGGAGAAGTAGAGCTTATGCCTGATTTGGCACAAGAACTTAGTCTAACTCTGAAAGCCAAGGGAATAAAGAATGAAGTTAAAATGAACGCAGCCATAGAGAAAAAGGTTGCGAAAAGCAGAAAGATAATAACCGAGGAAGGAATAGAAATTACAATTCCTGAAAACTGCAACGTTGAAGAAATGTTGGATTTTAAAACGAATACTGATGGAACTACAAACATAACAATAAAAGGAATAGGTGAGTACAGGGCAAGATGAAAATAAATAATAATGGACAAAAAAAGTGTGGTTCACGTAATGTGACCATACTTTTTTGTTAGCTTACTTAAGCGGGAACATTGTAAGTGGGAGTGTGACATTATTTGTGTGAAATCCAAAGTTCCATGAAAATAAAAGATATTAAGTTTAATCATCTATTTTTGTCATCACTAAATCTAATTCAAAGATGATGCCGTCTTCAGGATTAGACACTTCGCTTTTTCCAATAATCTTGTTTTCTTCTTCATTGATTACACCAACAAAACTGTCGCTTATGGTAACATTGTCAACTGATTTAGTGAAATCCGACCACATTTGAGTGCCAACACGTGTCATGGTTCGATTAACCTTACTCGATGGAAAGTATAGATTATATACATCAAGCCCTGGATTATACGAAAAATAGATAATTTCCTTTGTGCTTACTCCGATGGCTTGATCTATTTGTTCCTGAGTCAAGCCGGAACTTAGAGAAATATATGAAACAGTCGCAACCGATTCCCATTTTTCGGGGGTTGTCTTTTTAACATTGATCCACTTGAAATCCGTCCAGGCCTTTAAAATTGAACCGGTGCTGTCTTTAAACAGAGTGTCGACTTGAAGACCTATGATTGTTTCATTATCAACCAAGGGGATTGTTAGAATTTCATCGTGGCCAGCAGTTCCATACTTAGAGAAGTCCTCTCCGTATGCAGTTAAGGATGATTGAAAATCATCAGGTTCCAGTAAAACTCTGAATGTATCTTCAGAAGTTAAATGATTGGAACTGATTTCAACAGGAACCTCGTTTCCTTCAAAATCATATAGTATTTCATAGAATGTATATTCCGGTATGTTTTTATCTGCTATTGTGCCATCATGAAGATATGTCCATGAATCTGAAATACTATCATAATTCAACAATGCAGAATCGCCTACGAAGTACATATATTTGTAGAGTACATCAGCATCAGATATGGACTGAGATCCGATGTACGGTTTCAAATTACCGGATTTTAAATCTATCTCCAGATAGAGGTTGCTGTTGGTAGGTTCGTTTGGATCAGCCACGTAAATACGAGTACCCTCTGTTCTATATGCTATCAAGGCGTGCGCCGTCGGAAAGGAATGCTCATCCCATTGATTATCTTCTGTAATTATTACCAACTGAGGAGATTTTGAACGCAACATGGCAAATGCGGTCATATAGAAGTGGTCGACCGATGGACGATCCCATACTGAAGTAAGCCATTCGTCTAAAGCGAAAGTATCCATCTCACGATCTTCTTGAATAACTGAATTGAGATAGATCGAGTCGCGATCATCTCGCCAAAATCCGGGAGTTGAAAGTGTGTTGTTATCATAAAGATTATAGAGATATCCAAATGTAGGTCTCAAGGCTTTAAAGTAATAAAGGGTTGATTCAGCCATTCCGTTGCACATTCCGTTAGGAGCGAGATATGTATATATATTTGGAATCTGAAGATTGTCTCTTCCAACTTGGAAATCTGTTTCTATAGGACCTACAAGAAGATCTTGCATTATAGATGCAACCAGAATTTCTGAGAAGTGAGTTGTCATTATTCTCATCATCCCATCATCCTCGTAGACTGATGGAATAGCTTCAAGAGAACCTGTCTCGAAATCATAATAAAAAGCCAGTGCAAAATGATTTTCAGGCACAATTACAGGTATCTTCAATTCCATAGGTTTATCAAGTCTGTTTTCTTCGATTTCTATATGAATCAAAGGAGTCAAGATATTAAGGTTTTCATTCAAATCGAGATCATCGGCTGAAGAATAAGAAATATCGATCGAACTTTCTCGGGGAAAAGCTCCCTCAGGTATGATTACAGTCATTCCTGGGAAATCATCTGTATCAGGAATTTCAAATGCTTCAGAGTTTGAAGTGACGATTTCAGTCAGCAATGAAGAATCGTTTTGAGAGTCATCTGATATTTCAGATTCATCGACATTCGACTTGCTGCAACCAAATGAAAAAACAGAAACGACAACCAATAGAATAAGTATGCTTCTATATCGATTCATTAAATATACCTCCTTTTTTGCAATTAAATGTGGGTTACATATTTATCTACCCATATTTAAACGCAGATAACGAAAAAAAAGGATTTGCTATAGAAATATCAAAAGAGGGAGGATTTCATAGATGAGGAGGTGATTGAAAGAAGACTCCCTAACCAATAGGGGAGTCTCTGTAATTTTCTTTTATTTAAGGTGTTTTTTAATATACGGTGTATTTAAATAATCTTGACCGAGTTGTTCTTTTTTCAATATCGAATATAAATCGCTGGCCTTTAAATCTAATTGAAGTTGTCTTTTTAATAACGGATCTTCGGTAGTGAATTTGCTGAGGTTGGTTATTATATTTAAATCTTCATTTTTCTTGAGCAATCTGAGAATTTCCAGCCCCTTGTCATCAGCAGCAAGGATATTCAGATACTTTGGAGTCAATAAATCATATTCATCAACTTCTTTAGTTTTGACATCGAATAATATATTCAGCATAATTCTTTTAATTCTGGTCATTGTAAATCTTTTGGTTTTTACATTCTCTAGGAAAGTGGTCATATCTGTCGATTTTTTCATCGATTCTATTATGCGGTTTTCAATACCTTCTGCTACTTCGTGAATTTCTGATAGATATTCACTTGATTCAGATAATATTTTATATCTCAATATTTCATAATAATCATCTATAAACAAAAAATTCCTGTAATCAGAAATATAGTTATAAGTCATGGCAGGAACAGAGAAACGAACGCCTAAAAAATCATTTTTCTTAATCTGATTTCTGATTCCGGTAGCACTTGCAAAAGAATCTACAACATCTAAAGAGTGATAGTCCACATTCTGTCTTTGCAATGCGTGATACTTGATATCGCTGCCAAGTTGTTTTACCGCTTTGATATACTCGATTCCTAAAATATCGTTAGATTTAAGTTGTTCTACATTAACCGTCAGTTCTCTAAGGGCGGAATCTCTTGCTGCCGGGAAAGAAATTCCTTTTGATAGAAAGCGCTGCAACGCTTCTTTATACTCATCGTTTTCATTGACTAGATAATCGGCTATGCCTTCTATTGTGTCTACATTTCCATTTTCGGAACCGAATACGATATCGTTTACAATTCCCATTTGATCAAGAATGGAGATGCTGCCAAAGGCAAATTTTTCAGCGCTTGAAATTGCGTTTACAAAAGGAAGCTCTATAACTAAATCAACACCATTGTCTACGGCTATTTTTGCTCTTGTCCATTTATCCATCAAGGCGGGTTCGCCTCTTTGTACAAAATTGCCACTCATGACTGCGATCGTGTGAGTAGCATTGGTCATTGAAATGCTTTTTTCTAAATGATAAGCATGACCGCTGTGAAATGGATTATATTCAACAATAACTCCTAAAATTTTCATAAACATCACCTAAATACATTATAACAGTAAATATCCACTCTTGAAAATGTTTGTTATTAAAGTGTATAATGTAATGTATGTTAAATAAATAATAAAAACAAATTATAAGGAGGATACAATGAAAATTTTGGTTATTAATTGTGGATCTTCTTCACTTAAATATCAATTGCTTGATATGAATGGAGAAGTGCTTATGGCAAAAGGTTTAGTTGAGAGGATCGGTCTTGAAGGTGCTCAATTGAAAAATGAAACAACTGGTAAAGAAAAAGAAGTTATAGTAACACCTATGGAAAATCATAAAGAAGCTTTGAGTGTTGTTTTAGAGGCTTTAACAGATGAAAAATTAGGAGCAATAAAAGATTTGAGCGAAATAGATGCTTGTGGTCATAGAGTTGTTCATGCGGGTGAAAAATTCAGTGGATCTGTCTTGATTACCGATGAAGTGATGGCTGCTTTAGAAGAGTGTATTGAATTGGCACCACTTCATAATCCACCAAACATTACAGGAATTAAAGCTATTCAAGAACTGATACCTAATATTGTTAACATTGGTGTCTTCGACACTGCTTTTCACCAAACTATGCCAAAAGAATCGTATATTTATCCGCTTCCTTATGAATATTATGAAAAATACGGGTTAAGAAGATATGGTTTCCATGGTACATCTCACCGTTATGTATCAGCAAGAGCTGCAGAGTTAGTAGATAAGGATTATAATAATATGAAAATTATCACTTGTCATCTAGGAAATGGTGCAAGTGTGGATGCAATAAAGAATGGTAAATCAGTTGCTACTTCAATGGGATTCACTCCGCTTGAAGGTTTAGCGATGGGAACACGTACTGGTGACTTGGACCCGGCTATTGTAACTTTCTTGATGGGAAAAGAAAATCTGACTATTAAAGAAATGGATAATATATTAAATAAAAAATCTGGTGTTTTAGGAGTTTCGGGTGTATCAAGCGACTTTAGAGATATCGAAAATGCTGCAGATGAAGGCAATGAAAGAGCTCAATTGGCAATAGATATTTTTAGAGTAAGAGTTAAAAAATATATTGCAGCTTACGCAGCAGTGATGGGTGGAGTAGATGCAGTTGTCTTCACTGCCGGACTTGGTGAGAATTCACCTATAGATCGTAAAATTATTTGTGAAGGTTTAGAATTTATGGGTATCAAGATAGATGATGAAGCAAACAATGTCAGAGGAAAAGATGCACTGATTTCTACTGTAGATTCTAAAGTGAAAGTATTATTGATTCCTACAAACGAAGAGTTGATGATTGCTAGAGATACGAAAGAAATAGTAGAAGCGCAATAATTAAAATTCTTGACAAACAAATATACACTCTATATAATAGTAATGTTGTAATTAAGAGGTGTTGTGAGATGAAAATCGATTTAAGAGAATTGATTAATGGTAGAGTTGAGGCTGTTCCATTTGAAATTGATTACGACATTGATATAGAGGAATTTTTTGAAGCTACAGGAATAATTGAGGCTACGCCGATTCATTCAACTGGGAAAGTAATAATGGTTGGTTCGGAATTGTTTCTTGAGATGAACATGGATGGGCAGATGATTTTTAATTGTTCAAGATGCCTTGAACGTGTTGAAGTGAACTTCAATAAAAAACTCAATAAAATGTTGTTAACGGAAGAATCTGATGATATCGATACGATTGTTATTGATAAGAATCATCTAGATTTAGTCGAGACGATTAAGGAAGAAATAATATTAAATTTACCTACACAAGTACTATGTAGTAAAGATTGCAAAGGACTATGTCCTATTTGTGGAATCAATCTTAATTATGAAACTTGCAGTTGTGAAGATGAAAAAATTGATCCTAGATTTGAAATCCTCGACGACTTTTTCAGTTAAATGTATAAGGGGGTGTAATCCATGGCAGTACCTAAGAGAAAAGTTTCTAAAGCTAGAAGAGACAAAAGAAGAGCATCTAATATTAAAATGACTGCACCGAATTTTGTAGAGTGCCCACAGTGTCATGAACCTATGATGTCTCATAGAGTATGTCCATCATGTGGATATTATAAAGGTGAACAAGTTATTTCAGTAGAATAAGAAAAATCCCCGATGTGTATGAGCATCGGGTTTTTTAGATTTATTCGTTGAAAAATGTTAATGAAGCTTAAAAAATAAAATATCTTTAAAAGAAGAATGTATATGAGCAGTTTAGAGAGTGAATTTCTAAGCTGTTTTTATTTTTGGTGTGTTCAGGTAAGCTGAATGGCGCTAGCAGGGCGAGCAATCATGCAGGATGTAACATATAGTGAATGGAGATGTTGAGAAAGCTCTATCGCATGAAAAA
>JAYENG010000257.1:0-7173 GCA_034721975.1 Bacillota bacterium | reverse complement strand
CATGGAAGGTTGTCGTGGAGAACCTTCCATGGAATGGATAAGTGCAGTTTCTTCACCGCAAACAAAAGCTCCAGCTCCAAGTTTTAAGATAATATCAAAATCAAAACCGCTATCAAAAATATTTTCGCCTAATAGTCCCATTTCTCTAGCTTGACCTATTGCAATTTCCAGTCTTTTTATCGCTAATGGATACTCTGCTCTAATGTAAACAATTCCGTTGTTTGCACCTGTAGCATAACCCGCAATCGCCATAGCTTCTAAAATCGAATGCGGATCACCTTCAAGAATCGAACGGTCCATGAAAGCACCCGGGTCACCCTCGTCAGCATTGCATATAACGTATTTTTCATCTCCTGGAGAACTTTTAGTAAATCCCCACTTGACTCCAGCTGGAAATCCACCGCCACCACGACCTCTTAATCCACTTGCTTTAACAGTTTCAATAACATCTTCAGGTTGCATTTCAACTAGAACTTTACCTAATGCTTCATATCCCTCAAAAGCAATATACTCTTCGATATCTTCAGGATTGATAAATCCACAGTTTCTTAGAGCGATTCTATATTGTTTTTTATAAAAATCCATCTTGTCGTGTTTATCCAATTTGACTTTTTCTTTAGGATCTTCAAATAGCAGTCTCTCCACTTTTCTACCTTTTATAATGTGTTCTTCAATTATTTCTTTTACATCAGCAGGAGTCACTTTAACGTAAAATACATTATCGGGTTGAATTTTAACTATAGGTCCTTGTCCGCAAAAACCAAAGCAGCCAGTTTTCACAACTTGAATTTCTTGATCGTAACCTTTTAATTTAAGTCCTTCTCTAAAATTCTCGATTATGATTTTGCTGTCTGCCGCTTCACAACCTGTACCTGCACATACCATAACGTGCATTCTATAATTTGACAAATTTTCTCCCCTCCTTATGCTTTCCTAAAAGTTCTATTTAAGACATGATCGTCTAGCAGTTCACCACTGATAATATACTTATCAATAATATTTTTTGCTGTATCAACATCGACATTTCCAAAAAGTATCGGTTCTTTCCCCGGTATACTTGCTTGAACGGTAGGCTCAGAATGGCAATATCCCATACATCCGACTTGAACAACTTTAACGTTGTCTAGCCCGGCTTCTTCAATCGCATCATTTAACGCCTTCATAGTTTCTCTAGCCCCTGCCGCAATACCACAAGTAGCCATTCCTACTAACAACTCGATCATATTATCTGTACTTTCGCCTTTTTCTCTTAAGTCAACCTTCTTTTTCGAAGCATCTCTGATTTTTCTTAATTCATCTAAAGACTTGATAGCCATTTTAGTCCTCCTTCCTGTATTTATCGATTATTTCTTTAACCTGTTCCACAGTCACATGTCCATATACTTTATCGTCAACCAACACAACTGGTGCAAGGCCACATGCACCTACGCATCTTATGTCCCTTAATGTAAACATCTTGTCTTCAGTCATTTCATTATTTCCAACATTTAATTCAGCTTTAAAAGCATCGAAAATTTTGTCGGCACCTTTAACATAACACGCTGTTCCCATACACATGCTGATAGTATGCTTTCCACGTGGTTTTTGCGTGAAGAATGAATAGAAACTTACAACGCCATTAACTTTTGATGCTGGAAGACCTATCTTTCTAGAAATATGAAGCTGTAAGTTTTCTGGCAAATAGCCAAACAAACTTTGTCCCTTGTGAAGCACATGAATCAGATTACCCTCTTTATCTTCTAATGAATCAATATAAGCATCCAATTCTTTAAGTTTTTCAATATCTAGTTTTTTCGTATCCAAATCTACGAATTTGTCCTTTGCATTTTTCAAACTTTTTCCTCCCTTCAATTTACCGAATTATTATCTAATACAGTATAATACACTTTATTTATTTTGTGAATAGATTAACGATAATTTGTTAAATTTTTATTAATCTATTTCAAATATTATCATTTTTTTGCCCTATAGTGTTTTTTTCCCCTAATAACTATGCTATAATCGTGTTAAATATTTAACTATTCGGAGGGCATATGAATCTCACTCAGATTATTAAGGAAATCAACTGTAATGTAATTACAGGGGAAATCCAAAATATCAACAATTTCACAAAAGCATGCAGCAGCGATTTAATGAGCGATGTCCTTGCTTTTATTAAAGATGAACAAACTTTTCTTATTACCGGTCTTTGCAATCAGCAAGTAATTAGAACGGCTGAAATGATTGATTTGAAATTAATCATTTTTGTTAGAGGTAAAAAACCTACTAAAGATATTATTGAAATGGCTTCTGATAACGATATAGTATTACTATCTACGAATATATCGATGTTCGATGCAACAGGTATTCTATATCAAAAAGGAATGAGAGGAATTAGAGTATAATGAAATTTGAATATACTATTTCAAATCTTGATTTTTCAACAGCCGGTGAGGCATCCAGCAATATAAAAAAGGTTCTTAAACTCTTAGGCATCGATTCAAAAGTCATTAGAAGAGCATCGATTGCAACATATGAAGCAGAAATCAATATTGCAATTCACTCTCATGGCGGAAAAATAGTTCTATATATTGAAGAAGACTCCATCAAAATCATCACAATCGATAAGGGCCCAGGTATAGAAAACATCGAACTTGCAATGAAGGAAGGATATTCAACCGCAACTCACGAAATAAGAGAGATGGGCTTTGGTGCTGGAATGGGCCTTCCAAATATAAAAAAATGCTCGAACGAATTCTCTATCACTTCAGAATTTGGCAAATACACTAAACTCGAAATAACAATTTTTATATAGGAGAGATAGTCATGAATAAAGAATACTTTCACTCTGTAATATTAAGACCGGACCTTTGTACTGGATGTACAGTCTGCATGCAAAATTGTCCAACTCAAGCTATACGTATCATCGATGGAAAAGCAAAAATCATCAGCGAAAAGTGTATTGATTGCTGCATGTGTCTTAAAGTTTGCCCTTATAATGCAAAAACCGCTATAACTGATTCATTGATGGAATTAAAGCAATTTGAATATAATATTGCGTTACCCTCATTGTCTTTTTATGCCCAATTTTCGCAAAAATATTCAAAAAACACAATAAATCTCGCACTCAATTCTCTAGGATTTAATGAGATTATTGATATCTCTTATTATGCTGAAGTCCTATCTGTATATTTAAAAGATTTATCGCTTTCTAACTCTATTGAAAAACCTATTATTTCAACATATTGCCCCGCTGTTACAAGACTTATTCAAATAAGAAACCCCGAACTTATAAAAAACATTTCAAAACTTGAATCACCTATGGAAGTTGCCGCAAGACATGTCAGAAATAAAACAATAGAAGAAAAGAACATTTCTAAAAATGACATCGGTATTTTTCTGCTGTCACCATGCCCGGCAAAAATTACCAGCATTAAAAATCCTATTGGTATTGAGAAATCCTCTTTAGATGGGGCTTTATCCATTAAAGAACTATTTCCGAAAATTTTAAAAATACTGATAACTCAAAAAAATGAAAAAATCAACGATTCCCAAAATTCTCTCGGTGAACTTTGGGGAAGGGTCGGCGGACAACGGGATGTGTCAAAAATTCATAAATCAATTGTGGTTGACGGAATAGAAGAAGTTTCAAAAATATTGGATATGATTGAATTGGGGAAATTAAGCAATATCGATTTCATTGAAGCATATTCATGTGTTGGCGGATGTGTCGGTGGTCCTCTCAATGTAGAGAATCCTTTTATTGCAAAATACCGCATTGATAATCGCAGTAATAATTCTTATCCGTTTTCAAATAGTGAAATCCGCTCAAACTTCAAATTTGAAAATCTATGTTGGAACAGAAAAATCCTTCCTTCTAAAATTATGGAATTGGATACTAATATTACAAAAGCTCTTGAAAAAATGGAGGCAATCAACGCTCTTTTAAAAAAATTGCCAGGTATCGACTGCGGAGCATGCGGTTCTCCATCATGCCGTGCTTTAGCCGAAGACATAGTTCAAAATCGAGCAAAGTTTACGGATTGTATATTTAAAAAATTAGAGGGTGAAGAAAATGAAAATTAGTCAATTGTTAGAAAACATAAATTTTAAACTATTAAATGATATTCCTTGCTTAAATGAAGAAATAACATATATCCGATCATGCGACTTGCTCAGTTTGGTTATGGCTAAAGGAGAAAATGGGGATGCATGGATAACAGTTCAAACTCACTCAAATATTGTCGCAGTAGCCTCTTTATTAGAAATGAATTGTATTATTCTACCAGAATCCATAAAACCTGAAGAAGATACATTGATTAAAGCAACCGAAAACGACATTCCAATTATTTCAACACCTCTTGACGTTTATAAAATAATGAAAGAATTTTCTTTTTAATTATGAAATTATTTTACGATTTTCATATTCACTCTGCGCTTTCTCCTTGTGCCGATGATGATATGACACCTAATAATATTATTAACATGGCATCGCTAAAAGGTTTAGATATCATAGCTATTACCGATCACAACAGCATTTTGAACTTGGACGCTTTTGATCAAGTAGCTAAAGATAAAAACATTTTATTCATTCCCGGAATTGAAATTCAAACAATCGAAGATATTCATGTAATCTGTCTATTTGAAAACCTAGATTCAATAAAATCTTTTTATGATGACATAAAAGTACTATATGCTAAATATCCGCATAACCAGAATAAATTTGGCAATCAACTCATTATAAATGAAAGAGATGAAATTATAAGCAACTATGACAACTCATTATTATTCTCTATAAATATCTCTCTTTCCGACCTCAACAAAAAAGTTGTTGAATACAACGGTCTCTTCATACCAGCACACATAGACAAACCGAGTTACAGCATAATTTCTCAACTTGGATTTATTCCTGATGATATAAACTGTGATGCTCTAGAAATAAAATATTTAGAAAATGCAAAAAAATACTCAGAAAAATATAGAATTTTATTTAATTCAGATGCTCATAGACTAAAAGACATAAGTGAAACAATCAATTCTATAAATGTGGAAAAACACAGCATTCAGTCGGTTTTTCATTCGCTGAGGGGAAATTAAATGAGAGATTTATCTTTGCACTTACTTGATATCGCAAGAAATTCTATTGCAGCGAAATCAACAGAAATAAACATAGAGATAATAGAAGATATCAAAAACGACCTTCTTGTAATGACAATTAAAGATAACGGAATCGGCATGAATCAAGAGACTATCGATAGAGTTCTCGATCCTTTTTTCACTACAAGAAAAACGAGAAATGTAGGACTTGGGCTTTCTTTGCTAAAAGCTAACTGCAGAATAACCGGCGGCGATTTGGAAATTTCATCTGCTCTCAATATCGGAACATTTGTAAAAGGAACTCTTGTATTCTCAAATATCGACAGACCACCACTTGGTAATATCGCAGCAACAATTACATGCCTCATTCTCTCCGAAGAAGAATTCAACCTTAGTTTTACTTATCAATACAATGACTTATCATTTAGTTTTTCAACAAATGAAATCCAAGAAATTCTAGGAAATGACGTGGATATAAAAGATTGGTCGATAATTAACTGGATTGAATCATATATCAACGAAAATATCGAATCATTAAAAAAAGCGTAGATTTTTAATCCTACGCTTTTTTCATAACCTTATTTATAAACACTTCAACGACATCTGGGTCGAATTGCGTACCAGAGTTTCTCTTTATTTCCTCTATAGCTTCTTCTTCAGAAAGTACAGCTCTATAAGTTCTCTCCCTGGTCATCGCATCGAACGAATCTGCAACCGAAATGATTCTAGCCTGTAGTGGAATCTGATTTGCACTAAGCCCTTTTGGATAACCTTTTCCATCCCACCTTTCATGGTGAGCTAAGACATATTCCGAGATATTTGACATCTCGTTTACAGCACTTAGTATTCTATACCCGATTTCAGGATGTTTTTTCATTTCCATCATTTCTTCCTGAGTCAATCTACCCTTCTTATTGAGGATGTTTTCACTAATAGCAATCTTTCCAATATCATGGAGCCATCCAGCGGATTTAAGTTCAAATACCTCTCTATCGCTAAGTCCATAATCTCTACCTATTTTTTCAGACAACTCACTGACCCTTGAAGAATGTCTTTCTTCACGTTTGTTTTTTTCATGCAAAGTTCTAATTATAGTTTCAAACATCCTGCCACGAACACTAGGGCTTTCAACGAGCTTCTGACTATACATGAAATCTTCCACACGCTTGAACAAGTTCTCTATAGTATCTTCCATATCTTTTTTTATATCTAGTCCAAAAGATATGGAAATTTCTATAGATTCAATTTCTTGATTCTTACAACTATTCTTTATCCTATTCACGATTTCTTCCGCATCCTTGTACGTAGTATTCGGCAATAAAATAACAAATTCATCTCCACCGAGCCTCGCGACTATTTCATCCTGCCTGCAAGTATCTTTTATAACATCCGCTGTAGCCTTAAGAAGTTCATCTCCAACAGCATGACCAAAAGCATCGTTAATAAGCTTTAAACCATTTACATCGGCCATAATCAATGCTAGAGGTAAATTTCTTTCATGATCGAGTCTTTTGAATTCCTCTTCAAAATATCTGCGATTATATAACTCGGTCAACTGGTCATGATAACTCATATGGATTATTTCATTTTCAGCTTTTTTTCTTTCGGAAATATCCGTATAGATTCCATACCCACCTATCACCTCATCATTTAGAATAATCGGCACTCCATGAATCATAACATTCCTTTCAATATTTCCTTTTGCATAACGAGTCCCTTCTAGAAGTACTTTCCTTCCATTCAACAACGATTCCGTTAAATGTGTAGTTTCATGAATAATATCTTTTGTAGAAATCACACTATCTATAGGCTTTTTCACTATTTCATCCAAAGAATATCCGAATAATTTTTCGAAATTCTCATTGACATCCAGAATATGATGCCTCTTATCAAACATCGCTATGGCGTCTGAAGAATTTTTAAACAGTGCCTCCAAAATCTTTCTTTGCTTTGTTATTTCACTTTCAGCTTTTTTCCGTAGAGATATATCTGTATAAATCCCATATCCACCATTCACTTTTCCATCAATAAAAATTGGAACCCCTTTTATTATAACCGAAATCAATTCACCTGCTTTAGTCAATCTCAATCCCTCTT
>JAYENG010000256.1:0-7200 GCA_034721975.1 Bacillota bacterium | reverse complement strand
TATAGATGCCGACCCTGAAATCGTCAGATGGCTTAGAGAAGAAGGAAAACTTTATAAAAAACAAAAGATGGTGCATAACTATCCACATTGTTGGAGATGTAAGACACCACTTCTTTATTCGGCAAAACCAAGCTGGTATATCGAGATTACTAAATTGAAAGACAAATTGATCGAGAACAATAATTCTGTCAATTGGTATCCTGATTATGTAGGAGAAAAAAGATTTGGGAACTGGTTGGAGAACTTGAACGACTGGGCGATTTCAAGAAGCAGATATTGGGGAACTCCTCTTAATATTTGGAGATGTGAATGCGGTCATACGGTTTCAGTAGGTTCGATTCAAGAATTGACTGAAAAAGCGATTGAAGATATCGATAAGAGCATTGAACTACATAGACCTTATGTCGACGATATACATCTTACTTGTGACAAATGCGGTGGAGTGATGACAAGAGTTCCTGAAGTGGTGGATGTTTGGTTTGATTCAGGAGCAATGCCTTTTGCTCAGCATCATTATCCGTTTGAGCATAAAGAAGATTTTGACGAATTATTCCCTGCAGATTTTATCTGTGAAGGTATTGATCAAACAAGAGGGTGGTTTTACTCGCTTTTAGCTATTTCTACTTTTGTAACTGGAAAATCACCTTATAAAAATGTTCTGGTAAACGATTTACTTCTTGATAAAGACGGCAAGAAGATGTCCAAATCAAAGGGGAATACTGTTGATTCATTTGATTTGTTCGATAGATACGGCGTTGATGCTGTTCGTTGGTATTTGAATTATGTTTCACCGGCGTGGTCTCCTACAAAATTTGATGAAGACGGACTCAAGGAAGTAAACAGCAAGTTCTTTAGAACGTTGGAAAATGTTTATAATTTCTTTAAATTATATGCGAACATCGATGGAATCGATGTTGAAGATTTTCATATTGAACCTAAGGAAAGACCAGAACTCGATCAATGGGTTTTATCTAAATTGAACAATCTGATAAAAGCGGTCACTGCCGATTTGGAAGAATACGACTTGACCAAAGCGGTTAGAAAAGTTCAAGAGTTTGTAAGTGAAGACTTATCAAACTGGTACATCAGAAGAAGCAGAAGAAGATTCTGGAGCACTGAGCTGAATCAAGATAAAAAATCGGTATATAATACAACATACGAAGTGCTTGTCGATTTGGTGAAATTAGTTGCACCGATCGCACCGTATATTTCTGAGCAAGTTTACAGAAATTTAACTGATGAATTATCAGTTCATTTAGCGGATTATCCGAAAGCTGACGAAGATTTAATCGATGAAAGAATTGAAACGAGAATGGATTTGGTAAGAACAATAGTAGGACTGGGTAGAGCTTCTAGAGAATCAGTCAAGATAAAAGTTAGACAGCCGATTCAAAAGGTATTTATAGATGGTAAAGACAAGGGTTTAATTGAAGATTTATCTCCTCTGATGATGGAAGAGCTGAATGTAAAAGAAGTAGGTTTTGTGGATAATGTAAAAGAGTACATGAACTTCTCGTTGAAACCTAACTTCAGAGCTTTGGGACCGGCATTGGGCAAGGATATGGGGTTATTCACCAAAGCGTTGCAAAATGTCGACCCTAGCGGAGTTGTAAAAGCTTTTGATGAAGGAAAAACCGTTACCATCAAATTAAATGATGAAAAGTCGGTGGAAGTAGATAGTGAGCAATTAGTGGTCAACATCTCTTCAAAAGAGGGATTCACGGTTCAAATGGATAATAATGTGTTTGTCATCCTCGATACAACATTGACCGAGGAATTGATAAAAGAAGGATATGCCAGAGAATTCATCTCTAGAGTGCAACAGATGAGAAAGAGCAACGACTTTGAAGTTTCTGACAACATTAAAATTTATTATGATTCTTCAGATGAATTCTCAAATGCATTGAAATTGTATGAAGATTACATTAAAGATGAAACACTTGCTGTAGAGATTAATCCTCTGGGTGATAAGGCATATGAAGAACACAATTTAAACGGTCATGAGACAAAATTATTCCTTGAGAGAATATAGTCATTTGATATAGCTGGGGAAAACCCGGCTATATTTTTAGGAGAGCGAATATGGAAAGATTTGAATATTATATTGAATCAAACAATGTTGATGAGAGAATAGATAAATTTATCACTGAACAGTTCAGCGATCATTCACGCAGTTTTGTTCAAAATCTGATAACAAGCGGAAATGTGAAAGTCAACGGAAAAATCAGCATAAAGAAAAATTATAAATTATCATTGAATGATGAAATAGAAATCAAGATATCCGAGCCTGAAATACTTGATGTGAAGCCGGAAAACATTCCGATAGAGATAATTTATGAAGATGACGATATCATGGTCATCAACAAAGAAAAAGGCATGGTCGTTCATCCTGCTCATGGGAATTATAATGGAACTTTAGTGAATGCGCTAATGTATCACAGTGAAAGATTATCTTCGATAAAAGGGGTGATACGCCCGGGAATCGTTCACAGAATAGATAAAAACACATCGGGTTTGCTGGTTGTTGCAAAAAATGATTTTGCACATAATTTTTTATCCGAAGAGTTGATAACCCACGACATTGAAAGAATTTATTATGCAATTGTGCATGGAAAAATCACTTCTAGTGGAACTGTTGATAAACCAATCGCAAGAAATCCAAAAAACAGACTGAAAATGGCCATTGTTTCAGGGGGAAGAGAAGCTATAACTCACTATGAACCGATTGAAAACTATGGAAATAAATATACTTTACTAAAAATATGGCTCGAAACGGGAAGAACGCATCAAATCAGAGTGCATCTTCAATCTATAGGTTATCCGATTCTAGGGGATCCCGTGTACGGTGTAAAAAAAGAAAAGATAAAACACGATGGACAACTTCTTCATGCGAAGGAACTTATATTGACTCATCCAAGGACTTTGGAAGAGATGCATTTCGAATCGGAATTGCCGGGTTATTTCAAAAATATTATAGGTAAATTAGAAAGGATTTATGATAGAGATGGAATTTAAAGCTTTGTTATTGGATTCAAAAGCCATGAATCGTTCGATCATGCGTGTTTCGCATGAAATCATTGAAAAAAACAAGGGTGTTAAAGATGTCGTATTGATAGGTATTCAGACAAGAGGGGTGCCTTTGGCTCAGAGGATATCAGATAAAATAGAGGAAATCGAAGGAAAAAAAGTACCTTTCGGTACCTTGGACATTACTTTGTATAGAGATGATTTGACAAAACTCGGAGATGGTCCCATTGTCAAGGAAACTAAAATAGATTTTTCTTTGGATGATAAAACAGTCATTTTGATCGACGATGTAATATATACCGGAAGAACAGTTAGAGCAGCTATGGATGCCATATTTGAAAAAGGAAGACCAAAGTCGATACAATTAGGGGTGTTGGTGGATAGAGGGCATAGAGAACTTCCTATCAGGGCGGATTTCATCGGTAAAAACGTCCCGACATCGTTAAAAGAAGTCATCAAGGTTAGGCTAAAGGAAATAGATAGTGTAGATGAAGTAGTGATATATAAAAAATAATCAAAATTATCGAGTGGCTTAGGAAATATTTCTTAGGCCATTTTTATATGCAATAAAAACATGAGATTCATAGCAACAATTACATATTAATGGCAATAAAAGTATATAGTATGGACTTACAATAGCTTTTTTACAAAATAAAAGCTTTTATCTTAGCTCAATGAGTTTCAAGTGGTAGTACATATAGGGTATGATTTTAAAAATTGCGATATTAATATGTTTGCCCGAGTTTGACACTTTGATTAATACTAAACCAGCTATAATGTGAGTATGTTGAATACTGTGCGTTGCTGAAACGTTCATTATAGGTAGGAATAGAATATCCTTTCAAGTTTTGGACAGAGTTTTCTGCTCTTTTTTCAAATCTTGCCGTGTTGTGAATCAACTTTCTGACATATTAAAAGAACTCCTGTAATTAATCACCATTTAACCCGGATTTCTGAAACTCATAATGAGATAATAATAGAATATTCTCACTACTTGTACCAGTTATAGTTATGCGTTTCCGTGGAAATTATTATTTGAAAATTTTTGCATATAGATTTTCCATTCAAGGTTTAGATATCCAAATGTCCGAATGTTGTTGTACGGCATCGCTGGGTTGTAAGTATTTCTTTATTTCATAACTATTTGAAGACTTTAATTTTGCTGGCGACTCTAAATATTAAACCAAGGCGTTACACTTTTCAATTGCATAGTGCTACATATGAAATGCTTTGGCGTGAGTTAGATGATATTGTAGAGGTCAACAAAGTAACAATCGTCAATACGTTAAGAAGAATTCTTGAGTTATATTTTAAAATCATTAGTGGTCTAAATTATGAGAAACTTATTCATGAATTTGAAGGTGAAGAAAAACTGGTGTGTAGAGCGCTGGTATCGTGAATTAATGATGGTTCGTACTTTATTACTTATGAAGCGATGTTCTATGTAGAGACAGAAGATATTGAAAAGTTATAAATGTATTTAAGATGATATTTGACAATGTTAGGGCATATTATAAATGTCACTAAAAATGATGATGAGAATAATAGGCTAGAATAGTATTGAACAAAGGGTCTCCATACATAAAAAAATTCTAAAAATGTGTGATGCCTTTTAATTTTGCTTTAAAAAAACTGTAAATCAGATTCGTTTCATAGCTTTTTTTGATAATATATGGTAAAATTTAAAGTAGTGAAAGTGGATCTATTTTTAGGAGTGTGACGAACGATGATGGATAAATATTCTGCGGGATTGGTAAAGAAACCTACATTTTTCAGAGAGACCATAGAAGTCGGAACCTTAAAATACCAAGGGTTTGACGGGAATGAGCTAAAAGAAAAACTACTCAGAGAAAATGTACTCAAAATTATGATGGAGAGGAGAAATCGAGAAATTTCTTCGGCGGTGTTGAATCGTATAGAATCCTTGGGTGAAAAAGAACTGGAAGTGCTTGTAAATGGTTCGTTGAGCGATAAGAAGCATATGATTATGGTTTCAATTATGAAGACGGAAAGACTCATTAGAGAATTGATTAATGAGCTATATATGGATAAATTGGAATTAGGCCAAAGCATGATTGATGATGGTGATCTGAATGTATTTTTCAGAAGAAAGGCTGAAACTCATGAAGATGTGGCTAAATGGAGAGACGTCACAATAAAGAAACTGAAACAAGTTATAAAGAAGATACTTAAGGAACTTGAATTTGTAAAGATGAATGGTAGGAGCATGGAGTTATTGACGCCGATTGCTTCAAATGAGTTTCTGGATGCTATTGGGGATGAAGACATATCAATTAAGAGAGTCTTTCAAAGGGGGTATTAGGGTTGAAGCGTATATATAGCCGGCTTGAAAAGCTCTTGAATAAGATTAGAGAGAAGAGTTTTAGGAAAAATAAGGGACTTGGTAATGAAATAGGTTTCCATATATTTGACTATGATCCAGAAGATGAGCTTATAGTAAGAGATCGTATCAAATTTATCAGAGATCAGACAAAGCATGAGGATTTTGAGATTCAGGAGTTTGATCTGTATGACATTATGATGGAGATCTTAGAAAACAAGAAGTTCCTTGAAAAGACCTTCAAGATGGAAGAGAAAAAAGGTTCCGAGAAGATACTTGAACCAATAAGAAGAACCCTGCGGGTAAACCAAAGCGATGACCTGATGCTGGAATACATTAAAGAACGAATTCATGACAACTCGATTGTGTTCCTTACAGGTATAGGGAAGGCATGGCCGATTATCAGATCCCATACGGTACTGAATTCACTTCATACTGTTGTGGAGAATGTGCCGTTGGTGATGTTCTTTCCAGGAACTTATGATGGACAGACATTGGTGCTGTTTAATGAATTCAAAGATGATAATTACTATAGAGCATTTAGATTGATTGAAAGGTAGGAGAGTGCCATGAAGATACATGAATTGTTTCACAAGAAAATTGACCGTGAGATTAAGGGCGTAATCAAAATCGGTCAAAATGATGATGAAAATATCAGACAAGAGCTTGAAGAATATGTCGTGACGAGAGAACTAAGAACACATATAGATAAGTTCTTTACGGCATATAAAAAAGGCCTTAATGGTCATACGGATAAGATGGGCGTTTGGATTTCTGGCTTTTTCGGTTCTGGTAAGTCACATTTTCTCAAAATTCTGTCATATGTACTGGAAAACAAAGAAGTAAATGGTATGAAAGCCATTGAATATTTCGGAGATAAGATAGACGACAACTTGCTGTTGGCGGATATGAAACGTGCTGGTGATATAAGTTCTGACGTCATTCTTTTCAACATCGATTCTAAAGCAGATTCTGATTCGAAGTCCAACAAAGAAGCCATTGTCAAGGTCTTCAATAAGGTTTTCAATGATTATCTTGGATATTGCGGGAGCATTCCGTGGCTAGCTGAGTTTGAGCAAAAAATGGATTGTGATGGTATTTACGATGCATTCAAAGAGAAGTTTGGAGATGTTTATGGGGAACCGTGGGAAATTGCACGTAATGATTTCTTCTACATTGAAGATGAATTAGTGGAAAGTTATGCCTCTGTATCAGATAGGAATGAAGATGCTATTAGGAAATGGTTCAACAAAGCAGAAGATCATTATAATCTTAGCATTGAGAAATTCACAAATTCAGTTCGAGAGTATATTGAATCTAAGGGTAAAAATCATCAAGTCATCTTCCTTGTAGATGAGATTGGCCAGTACATAGGAGATGATTCAGGGTTAATGTTGAATTTGCAAACAGTAGCTGAAGACTTAGGAACAGCATGTGGTGGCAAGGCTTGGATTATCGTGACATCTCAGCAGGATATTGATTCGGTTGTAAAAGTAAAAGGCAGGGACTTCTCGAAGATCCAAGGCCGTTTTGATACAAGACTCAACATGTCATCTGCAAATGTGGATGAGGTTATCAAGAAAAGACTGCTTAGAAAGAATGAAATTAATGGTGCTATAGATACATTAAAGCTGAAGTATCAGGATAATGAATCTATTATTAAGAACTTGCTTATTTTTTCATCTAAAACCCCGGATATGAAAAAATATAAATCGTCGGAAGAATATGCAGAAGTATACCCGTTTGTACCATATCAGTTCTACTTATTGCAGGAAGTGTTCAACTCTATAAGGACACATGGAGCCAGTGGCAAGCACTTGTCAGAGGGTGAG
>JAYENG010000255.1:0-7223 GCA_034721975.1 Bacillota bacterium | reverse complement strand
TGAGGAACCAGTTGTTGAAGAACCAGTTGTTGAAGAACCGGTTGTTGAAAAAACTGTCGTTAAATTCGCTGTTCAAGCAGATTCTACAGGTGCTCTCGATGCAATAATCGAAGCTTTCAACGAGCAAAGTGAATTGTATGAAGTTGAACCGGTTATTATGACAAATGATTCAGGTGTTATGCATGATCAATTGATGAATTCATTGTCGGGGAAATCCGGAGAATACGACATTATTTCTATGGATGTTGTATGGGCTGGAGAATTTGCAGCAGCGGGTTATTTAGAGCCGATCGATTCATTAATCAAAGATGCAGGATGGAAAGTTACGGATTTCAATGCAGGTTCTATGTCGTCAGGAAAATATAAAGGGAAAAATTATGTGTTGCCTTATTTCCCTGATTTAGGATTTTTATACTTTAGAACAGATATTGTATCTGAAGACGATGCTACTGTGCTAGTTGGAGGAGATTACACTTGGTCGGATTTATTAGCCATGGCAGAAAAATATCAAGGTGAGAACGGTACACTTTACGGACATGTATTCCAATCAAAACAATATGAAGGATTGACTTGTAATATCAATGAATTTAGTGCGAACTGGGCAGATGTTCAAGGTGGACTTGAAACTATGAAAGCATTTGCTGACTCTGATGCAACACCTCAAGATATTTTAGTCTACACTGAAGGTGAAACTCATAATGCTTTCTTAAACGGAGAGAGTGTGTTTGCTAGAAACTGGCCTTACATGAATGGTATGGCTGCAAGTGGAGATTACAATATCGACGTTGCTGATGTTGGATATGCTTCATTACCGGATGGTGGGACAGTTGGTGGATGGATTTTAGGAATCAACAGTAATTCTCAAAATGTTGAAGGTTCTCATGAATTTTTGAAATTCATTTCTGGTCCTGAAGGACAAAAAATAAATGCCGTTATCGGCGGATATTTACCTGGATTCAATGCATTGTTAGAAGATCAAGAAGTGCTTAATGCAAATGCATTGTTGACTGATCCTGGATTCCAAGTAGCATTGACTAAAACAATTGCACGTCCAGTTGTTGCGAATTATTCTGAAGTATCTGATATAATTCAAGTAAAAACTCATGAATATTTATCTGGGAACGGTGACATAGAGTCTGCTACTCAGATAATCAGCGAATTATTTGAATAATCAAAAAATCTTTTAAAAGGCTTTGGTAGTTTATCCTGCCAAGGCTTTTTTTAATAGAGGTGTTTATTATGAAAAAAATACTTAAGTTCATTGAAGATAAATTGGGATATATTTTGGTTGTACCGGCACTCATATTTATTTTGGCATTTTCAATAATACCAATTGCGGAATCGTTAAAATATTCATTTTTTGATTTTCAATTAAATTCTCAACAAAAGTCGGGAATCTATTTTACTGAACATTACAATGTGACTTTAGCTACTGAGACTTTTGAATATGTGGATTATTATTTAGCTACCGAGTTGGATGTTGTAGAAAAATCAAAGACTGTCGAACAGATAGCGACTTTTAGAACGGAAATGATATCAAAAGAAGAAGAAATGATGAAATTGTTAGAAACTGATGAAGGTATTATTAAAGTATCAGATAATGATTTGGAATTAATCTATCAAATAAATCAATGGGTTTATGATGGACTTGAAATGATATATTCGAATGATGAACCATTTGTTTTAGAAGAAGATATTTTTTTAGTGGCTAGTGAACTGGACACTTCTATTATTAAACCGAATTTTATAGGATTTGATAATTTTAAAAATGTCTTCCTTGATCTTAGAGTCAGGTACGCTTTGATTATCACTTTGGTATTTACAGTAGCATCTGTAAGTTTAGAGTTGGTACTTGGACTTATGGTTGCCCTGATAATGAATACAGCGATAAAAGGCAGGGGTATGATTAGAACATTATCACTCATTCCATGGGCGATACCAACATCTGTAGCAGCATTGATCTGGGCGTATTTATACAACGGTTCAAATGGTATTGTCGCGCTATTGTTTGAAAAAATGCATTTCATTGGTGCATCAACTGATTTGATGCTTACTGCAAATGGGGCGCTGATTTCGATTATCATTGCTGATGTCTGGAAGACAACGCCGTATATGGCTTTGCTGTTGTTGGCGGGTTTGCAAATTATTCCGAGAAATTTATATGAAGCATCGGCAATCGATGGGGCGGGAAAAATTAAGAGTTTTTTCAAAATTACACTTCCATTATTAAAACCTTCAATTTTAGTCGCGCTGCTTTTTAGAACACTTGATGCTTTTCGTATTTTCGATTTGATTTATCTATTGACCGGAGGCGGACCGGGAGGCAAGACAGAATCAATATCAATATATGCATATAAGATGATGTTTGCACAAACAAGATTTGGCTATGGTTCGGCTTTAGCGTTGGGTATGGCAGTAGTAGTAGCTTTGATTGCATATTTTTATATTAAAGTGTTAGAAGTTGAATTAATTTCAGATTAAGGAGGAAACTTATTATGAAAGATACCAAAAAATTATTTTATATTATTGTAGGTTTGTATTTGTTGATAATATTTTTCCCGTTTTTCTGGGTATTTATTACTTCATTTAAACCAGAAAGTGAAATTTGGGGTAGTGAAGCACTAAAAATCATTTCAAGTGATGCAACATTAGATCACTACAAAGCTCTTTTTAAAGCAAATATCTTCAATTCACTAAAAAACAGTTTTATTATTGCAAGCGTTACTACAGTTTACGTTACAGTATTGGCATCGCTGTGTGCTTATTCAATCGCCAGATTAAAATTTTGGGGGAAAAGGCTGTTGTTAGCCGCTGTGCTTGGAACTTCGATGTTTCCTCAAATGATTGTTGTAGGTCCTATTTATCGTGCTTTTGTTGCATTTGGATGGGTAAACTCATATTGGATCACATTACCGTATTCTATGATCACATTACCGATAGCCATATATATTTTAGTTACACATTTTACAAAGATACCAAAAGAATTGGAAGAATCCGGGATGATAGATGGAGCTTCAAAAATTCGCATATTCGGAGAGATTATTCTTCCATTGGCATTGCCGGGAATTTTCACATCTGCAATTATAACTTTTATTGGAGTGTGGAATGAATTCCTATTAGCATTGACTTTAAATCCAAATAGCTCGTATCATACTGCAACAGTGGCGATATCGTTTTTACGCGGACAATTTACTATATTTTGGGGTCAAGTGACTGCTGCAACAGTTGTTGTGACAATTCCAACATTGATCATAGTATTGATTTTCCAAAAACAAATCATATCAGGGTTAACATCGGGAGCGGTTAAGGAGTAGTAATTATGAAAAATTGGAGTTTGCAAAAAAAATCATTAGACAATAAGAATCTATTAATACAAGAGAGTTTATTTGCATTAGGTAATGGATATCTTGGGGTCAGAGGAAATTTTGAAGAAGGATATCCTGAAAATATGAATTCAATCAAGGGAACATATATTAATGGGTATTATGATGTAGTTGATATATCATATGCAGAAAATGCGTATGGATTTCCCCAAAAAAAAGATATGCTTCCCAATGTCATTGATTCACAAAGCATGAGTATTTTTCTTGATGGTGAATTGGTCAGTTTATTTACCGGGCATCATCATTCCTACATGCGTGAAATTTTCTTTGACAAAGGAATGCTGGAGAGAAAATTTACTTATAAGACAGCGTGTGGAAAAGAAGCTGAGATTATATTTCAACGATTAGTATCAAATGTTTATAAAAAACTTTTTTTAAATCACCTTATTGTTAAATATGATGGTGAGATTGAAGTGAAGTCATGCTTAAATGGCAATGTGAAGAATTATTCAAAAAAAAACGATCCAAGAGTTTCGCAAGAAAATGAAGAACTATTGACTATAAAAGAAATACATATTGATGACTTGCTTATGTCGGTTAAAACAGCTACTAAAAATACAAATGTGGAAATGGCGTGTTCTACATCCCATGAAATAATTGGAGGAATATGTGAATCCACTATTCATGAGAGTTTCGGAAAGGGAATTGCTTTAATAAAAGGAAATAAACATCTTGAAGTGACTAAATATAGTGTATATACAGATGCGTTGCGTCATGTTAAACCATTGGAAGATGGTAGAAACTTATTGGAAAAGGTAATGGCAAAGAATTTTAAAGAGCATCTTCAGATGCAAGTCGATTATCTTGATAGATTTTGGAAATGCTCTGATATTATCATAAATGGTTCTGACAAGCATCAGTTAGCATTAAGATTCAGTTTATATCAATTGATGCAATCAACAGGAAGAGATCAGCTTAGTAATATTTCCGCTAAAGGATTATCGGGAGAAGGATATGAAGGACATTATTTTTGGGATACAGAAATTTATGTTATTCCACTTCTCCTAATCAACCAAGTCGAGTCGGCAAAAAAACTTTTGCTTAATCGTTATAATATGCTCGATGCAGCACGTGAAGAAGCATATATGTTAGGGCATAAAAAGGGTGTTAAATTTCCTTGGAGAACAATATCAGGTAGAGAATGCTCTGGGTATTTTCCAGCTGGCACAGCTCAGTATCATATAAATGGAGATATCGCCTATAGCTTTATCCAATATTTTTTTATGACTGATGATGAAGAATTTGTTTTCGATTATGGAATGGAAGTGCTTCTAGAAACTGCAAGGTTATGGGCTGAAATTGGCCATTATGATAATGGGGTATTTAAAATAGATGATGTAACCGGACCGGATGAATATTCCGCTATTGTAAACAATAACTATTATACCAATGCGATAGCAAAATACAATTTGACATGGGCAGTGAAAATATATGAAATGATGAAAGAAAAAGTTCCTGAGAAATTAGATAGGCTTGAGGAGAAGATTAAATTCAATGAAATAGAAATTGAAGAAATGAAAATTATCAGTAAAAACATATATTTACCTTATGATGCTGAACTAGGAATTGATTTGCAGGATGATTCGTTTCTCAATAAAAAGAAATGGGATTTTAAAAACACAAGGGAAGATCAATATCCGCTGCTTTTAAATTTTCACCCTTTAACTATATATAGACATCAGGTTTTAAAACAAGCTGATACGGTATTGGCACATTTTCTACTCGAAGATTATACAGATTCAAAGACAATGTTAAAATCTTATGAATATTATGAACCACTCACTACACATGATTCTTCATTATCTCATTGCGTTTATGGAATAATGGCATCAAAAGTCGGCAAGTTCGATAGAGCATATGAATTTTTTGATGAATCAAGCGGATTGGACTTGGATAATACTCATGAAAATACAGAAGATGGACTTCATATGGCAAATTTAGCTGGAACGGCAGTTTCGATTATTTATGGATTTGCAGGTCTACGTATTAAAGAAGATGCAATTCACATTGAACCTTGGTTGCCAAAAGAATGGAAGGATTACTCTTTTCATCTTAAGTATAGAGGAAGAAATATTCACGTTGGAATCAGTGATAAAATAAAAGTCGTTTTAATATCAGGTGAACCCGTCGATATTGTAATCAATAAATCGATTTATAATTTAGAAAACACTGTTGAAATTGAAAATGAGAGGAGAAAATATGAAAGAGATTAAACTTTTTGTTTTTGATCTTGATGGAGTTATAACCAGTACAGATAGGCAACATTTTTTAGCGTGGTCGCAGTTGGCTGAAAAATTGAATCTGGTAATGGATGAAGAAATAAACAAATCATTAAAAGGCGTATCAAGAAAAGAGTCTTTTTTGAAAATTTTAAAATATAATGATAAAGAAAATTTATATTCGGATGAAAAGATCACTGAATTGATCAATTTGAAAAATAGTTATTATAAAAAATTAATTGAATCATTTGATAAATCGAATGTTTTTCCAGGCGTAGTAGAATTATTTGAAAAGTTAAAAGACAAAGGGATAAAAATAGCCATCGCCAGTGCATCTCAAAATGCTCCTGGATTGCTTGAAAGAATGGAGCTTATGAATTATATAGATTATGTTGTAAATCCTTCTGAAGTGGCAAACGGAAAGCCGCATCCGGATATTTTTTTGAGAGCAGCAAATGAGCTAAATATCAAGCCGCAAGATTGTGTTGGATTGGAAGATGCATTTGCAGGAATAGAAGCCATTAATAGCGCTGGAATGATTTCAGTGGGTATAGGAAACGAATCAGAACTTCCCGAGGCCGATTATATCTATAATTCAGTTGAAGAAATTGATTTGAAAGATTTTTTTAATAAAATAAAAGAATCATTTCCAATTTTATTGTAACGGAATCGAAGATGTTTAAGAACTTTATCGTTGCAATTTTTTTGATGTGCAAGAAGATAGAAATACTCTGCACAGCATATAGCTATGCAGAGTATTTTTATCTTCTTCTTTTTTTATTTTTCAATTTCTCTTTCTCCTTTTGTTTTCTTTCAAAAAAAGCGATTTCTCTTTTCAATTTCAAATAATTATTATATCTGATTTCAGTTGATCTTCCGTCATTCAATGCTTCTTTAATCGCACAACCAGGTTCTTTTGTATGAGTGCAATCTCTGAATTTTCATTCGCTAGTTAGACTGACGATATCTTTATATGTTTTATCCAGGCCTTCTTCGTTATCGAGAAGCTGCAATTCTCTCATACCTGGTGTATCGATAATGATGGTGCCGGTTGAAGATAAATACATTTCTCTATTTCCTAAATTCCCGAGCAATTATAACGTGGTCGGAGGGTTCACACCGAGTTGGTGATAAAGCGCTTCTTGTTTCTTGGTCATTTCTCCAATACGAAGTTCGCTCCCTGGTTGCTCAAAGCATTCAATGACATCAAATTCATCCAATAGTTCTTGCATCGTATATTTTTTATAGAGTTCTTGATCGGACATCTGCTTTTTTATGTAGGATAGATAAACTAACGCTATGAACTGTACAAACAATTTCCCTTCTAGAGCGCTGTCAGAAGAAACGGTTGTCCGACGCATGTTCAGTCGTTCTTTAAGATTGCCAAAAGCTTTTTCCACTACGTCCTTGTTACGATAAATCTCTAAGGCCCTTATTGGTTCGCTGATTTCATTACTGATTAGAGCAAAGAAACCATAATCTTTTTCAGCATCATCGATAGCTTTTTGCTTAGGGATGACTTTCGTCCCTTTTACAGGTGTTGTAGTTATTTCAAAATACTTATAGTACTTTTTTTCATTCTCTGGTTTGCGTTTTCCGGTGATTAGTTCTTCCTCTAACC